>JBBTYO010000017.1:0-14872 GCA_038061735.1 Patescibacteria group bacterium | reverse complement strand
CCCTTGTTTTTGGTCGATTAAGTTTAGCAACACAGATTAATCGGTTCTTGTTTTTTAATAAATATTTTAAGGTAGGAAGATTTTGTTTTATACGAACATCGTTAGCAATGGAATAATCAGGGTTTAAAGAAACATCAAAATCTACTCTTATAAGTATTTGCTTATTTTTAATTTCAACTTCATCAATATAAGTGATTTTCTTCATAAATTAATCAAATAAAATCACTTAATTTTTCCACCAAGTCTACAAGCCTAGTGCTATAACCCCATTCATTATCATACCAGCCAAATATTTTAACTAAATTTCCATTGACGACTTTTGTGTAATTTGCATCAAATATACAAGAAAAAGAGGAGCCGATAAAATCAGATGAAACTAAGACTCTATCTTCATAGCCAAGTATTCCTTTCATCGATGTTTCTGACGCTTCTTTAAATTTTTTATTTACTTCCTCAACCGTAGTTGGTTTTTCTACAATAATTGAAATGTCAGTGATTGAACCTGTGGCAACTGGGACTCGAAGAGACATTCCATCAACTTTTCCTTTAAGCTCAGGGATAACGCGAACGACTGCTTTGGCTGCACCAGTTGTTGAGGGAATAATATTTATAAAAGCAGCCCTTGATCCACCTGGATTTTTTCCGGCATCGTCGAGTAACTTTTGACTAATGGTCATTGCATGGGTGGTTGTTAAAAATCCTGAGACAACTTTAAAATTATCATTAATGACTTTAAACATTGGGGCAGAACAGTTTGTTGTGCAGGAAGCATTTGAAATAACCGTCGCATTTTTAAAATCAAATTTATTATCATTAACGCCAAGGACAACAAACGGAGTTTCTTCATCTTTTGCCGGGGCCGTTAAGACAACTTTTTTGACAGTTCCTTTTAGATGTTTTGCTAAATCCGGTTTTTTATTGAAAGCACCGGTAGCGTCAACAACCAAGTCAACACCATATTTATCCCAAGGAATATTTTCAGGTTTGTCATTAAGTAGAGTCATAATTTTTTTACCATTAACGGAAATCCCATCAGACTCTTCTTTAACTTCCATACCAAAACGTCGATAAACAGAATCAAAAGCTAGAAGATAAGCCATTATAGATGTCTGTGTTTTTCTAGTGTTTATTGCCACAATTTCAAAATTATTTCGGGTCAAAGCAATTCTCGTAAAAGCCCGACCAATTCGACCAAAACCATTTAAACCAACCTTTATTTTTTTCATAGGTTATGATTTATTACTTATAATAATGGTGATGCGTGGTAATGTAGCGGATTGTACCCGATATTCCCCGAATAACTATCGAGTGGGTAATGGCTTTATTTTTTCCAAAAACAACTCCATTTAGAAGAGGACCGTCTATAACACCTGTTGCAGTAAAAGTTAGCTCTTTTCCTTTTGCCAAATCTTCAGCAGTAAAAATTTTATTAATATTCTTGACGCCAGCTGCCTTAATCTTTGGAACGTCAGCGTCTTTTTTTGGTTTAAATTGACATAAAATTTCTCCACCCAATATTTTTACAGGAACAGCTGCTAAAACAGCTTCAGTTGATCCACCAGTCCCCATGAGCATATCAATTCCGCTTTCCGGAAAACAGGTAGCGATGGCCGCGGCCACATCACCATCAGTAATCAGTCTGACTCGAGCGCCTGCATCACGAATCTCTTTGATTAAGTCCTGATGTCTTTCCCGATCCAAAACAACCACCGTAATATCATCAACTTTTTTTTTGAAGGCTTTAGCGGCTTTTTCAATATTTACCTTAACGGAAGCTTCTAAATTAATTGCATTTTTACCGAGTGGACCAACAGCAATTTTTTTCATATAGGTATCAGGAGCATGAAGGAGACTGCCTTTTGGGCCGGAAGCAATAACGGTCGTTGCATTATATCTACCATAAGCAACACTTTCAGTACATTCAAGCGGGTCGATCGCCAAATCCATGACAGGGCTTTTTTTTGTTCCGACTTTTTCTCCGGTATATAGCATTGGAGCTTCATCTTTTTCACCTTCGCCAATAACGACAGTTCCGGAAAAATCGATTAGATTAAAACGAGATCTCATTGCGTCGACGGCCGCGCCATCTGCTTTATTTTTATCACCTCGACCGATCCAATGGGCGGCGGCAATAGCAGCTGCCTCAGTAACCCGAACGAATTCTAAAGCAAGATTTCTATCCATGGTTAATATTTACTAATATACCAAATAAACTTGTATTTGTCTATTTAATAGTGATAAAATATTTTGATTATCAATTATCTATTTAATAAATATGGTTACTGATCAAGTAGGTGAAGATATTTTGGCAAAAGTTGCTCGAGAGTTAGTAGCTCCTAGAAAAGGAATATTGGCGGCTGATGAAAGCACTGGAACAATGAAAAAACGGTTAGATGCAATTGGAGTTGAAGCCACTCCAGAAAATCGTTCAATGTGGAGAGAAATAATGGCTGGGGCCCAAGGAATAGAAGAGGCGATTAGCGGTGAAATTTTATTTGACGAAACGCTACGTTCACCTTTACCAAACGGCAAGATGATTGCTGATTTGCTTAAATCCAAAAACATTCATCCGGGGATAAAAGTTGATTTAGGTGTTGTAAAAATTAATGAACAGGGGGAATCCTTTACTCAGGGGTTAGATAAATTAGAAGAAAGATTATTAGAGTATAAAAACATGGGGGCAGCTTTTGCCAAATGGAGAGCTGTATATAAAGTTGGTGAAAAAATGCCTTCGACAGTTGCAGTTACCTCAAATTCTATTGGACTTGCGCAGTACGCTCTTCTTTGCCAAAGGGTCGGATTAGTTCCAATTGTTGAGCCGGAAATATTAGTTCTTGAGGGAAGTCATGATATTAATAAAAGTAAAGAAGTGACGACCGTGGTTCTTAAAGATGTCTTTTATTGGTTAAAACAATTTGGAGTAAAACTTAATGGAATATTATTAAAACCAAATATGGTTCTGCCCGGAAAAGAATCACAAAATAAGTCAACCGCCGAAGAAATCGCCCGTTTGACAGTCGAAACATTAAAGGCAACTGTTCCACCAGAAGTTCCGGGAATCGTCTTTTTATCAGGAGGATTAACGCCAGACCAATCAACGGAATATTTGAAAACGATGAATGCAATGCATCCCGGGTTACCATGGCAGTTGAGCTATTCTTTCGGTAGAGCACTACAGCAAGAAGCGCTACAAGTATGGATGGGAAAATCAGAAAATGTCAAGGCTACTCAGGACGCCTTTATGGTTCGAGCTAAAAAAGTGTCGAACGCGAGAGACGGAAAATAAAAAGTAATTAAATTATTTTTTGTTCTTGTATATCACTGTAGTATCGTCGCGGTAAACTTCCCGCCAGTTATATTTAGCTGACTCCTTTTGTAATAAAAGATCAAGAAAAGTGCCGTTAATGATTAAAAGGTAATTTGTTTTCCATTTATTTAATTTTTCATTCCATCCGGGTTGTGTTTGGATTATATCCAGAGAAACTTGGTATGGGCTTTTTCCATTTTCATCTTTCCAGGCAGGCATTCTTCCATCAACAAATACTTTTATGTTAGGTTTTTGCCAAATTAAAAATCCACCCCATTCATAAGTATTAAAAACATTACCGGTAAGTTGAGGAAATTTTTTTATTGCTTGACAAGGATAAACAACCTGATTATTTTTACAATATTCAGTCCATGAAGTATCAAATTCTATTGTTTTAGGAACATAGATAATAAGAAAAAAAATAATAATTGAACATAGAATAGGAGTAAATATTTCATCTGGAAAAAATTTTAATATTTTTGGATTTTTAAATAAATCTTGAGTAACATAAAAAAATACCGGATAAAAAAAAGGTAAATTTCTTCGAGCACTTAAGGACAGAAGGCTAAAAAAAATCAAAAGCAATAAATAAAAAAAATTAGTAGGTTTTTTCTTAATTATGATAATTAATCCAATAATGGTTAAAGAGGTAATTAGAAATAAATGAAAGGATGAAGGTCTGACCCATTCGGCGATCATTGACCCAAGAGGAGAAGTAATATGGTTAAAAATTTCCCGGTAGACATTAAGACCAAATGGATTAATTAAAGTTGCTAAAAATGAAATAAAAACAATAAGTAACTTTTGAAACAGATTAATATTCTTATTTTTATAAAAAATAAAGAAAATTAATACAAAAAGTCCGACAAAAAAACCAATATGCAGATTTACCCAAAATAAAAACAAAATTGGGACTAAGAAAAATAACTTTTTATTTTTTGATTCTAATAACCAAAGTAAAATTAAAAGAAATAGATGGGTAATGATTTGCGGACGGAATCCTAAACTCAGGACGGAGTAAGATAGAATGAAAGAAATAAAATAAGTTACAAAACCTAGTTTTGTATTTTTGATTAACTTAACAAAAACCAAAGCAATCAAAGTAAAGATAATAGATCCAGCAAGGCTTATTCCTAAAAAACCCCAATGATCATAAATAAAAGCGAGAATAATATCGTATAAATGTCCGGTATAGTAAAAGTGATAGTTCGGGAGAAAATAAGAAAAATTATTTTTAATACATAATACACCCGCAGTTAAAAATTCTTTTCCGCATCGGTAATGCCAGCCAAAATCAGTATCTTTCACTGGGAAAAAACCAAGAAAAAAAACTGAAACAAAAAATAATATTGTGAAAATTTTCTTCATATTAACGGATCATCTCCACCCTTTGACCAAGGATGACAGCGAATAATTCTTTTTAGTCCAATAAATAGTCCTTTCATGGCTCCGTATTTTTCCACAGCTTCATAAGTGTAATCAGAACAAGTGGGAGTAAAACGGCAAGCCTGGTCAGTCAAAAATAATTGACGGGCAATAGCTCCATGGAAAAATCTGGTTTTTTGATAAAAACGGATAAACTTAAGAATAATAATCTTCATATTGCTATAATTCTACTATGAAAATATCTATTATCACCTTATTCCCAAAAATGATTTCAGGTTTCTTTGAGGAAAGTATCGTTAAGAGGGCGGTAGAAAAAAAATTGGTTGAAATAGAAATAATTAATTTAAGAGATTTTGCCATTGACGATTATGGAACGGTTGATGATCGGCCTTATGGAGGAGGAGCAGGGATGATACTGCGAATTGAACCGATTTATAAAGCAATTCAATCTGCAATTTCTAATTTCAAATTTCTAATTTCTAATAAAATTTCAAATTCCAAAATTAAAACAAAAATAATCTTAACTTCGCCAAAGGGAAAAATATTTGACCAGAAAAAAGCAGTCGAATATTCAAAACTTGATAACCTGATAATTATTGCCGGACATTATGAAGATGTCGATGCGCGGGTTCAAGACTTTGTTGATGAAGAAATATCAATGGGGGATTTTATCCTTACCGGCGGAGAGATTCCGGCTTCGGCAATTGTTGACTCTGTTGTCCGCCTGATTCCGGGAGTTTTAAAGAAAGATCAAGCAACAAAAAATGAAAGCTTTAATATTAATGATAAAAAAATACTTGAGTATCCTCAATATACGAGACCCGAAGAATTTATGGGTAAAAAAGTCCCTGAAATTCTTTTGAAGGGTGATCATAAAAAAATCGAAAAATGGCAAATGGAAAAAGCTCTTGAAGAAACAAAAAATAAAAGGCCTGATCTACTTGACTCCAGTAAGTAATTGTTTTAGAATCTAACTATTACTAATTTAATATAAGTTAAAATGAACAAACTGACAGGATTAATAATCATCGGTCTATTAGTAGTTGGAGGAGTATTTCTCTTTAATCAGAAAAAACCTGTGATAAAACAGGAATCAACGACTATAACAACAACCACTACTACTACAACAACGACGCCAGTTAAGGAATTTATCGTGACAGCCAAACAATGGGAATTTAATCCAGCAATAATTACTGTTAAACAAGGAGATAAGGTTAGACTAAAAATTACCAGTACTGATGTTAATCACGGATTTGCTTTAGTTGATTTTAATGTTAAAGTTGACCTTACACCAAATAAAGAAGAAATAGTCGAATTTATAGCTGATAAAAAAGGCGAGTTTACATTCTTTTGTTCAGTCATGTGTGGATCAGGTCATCGAGACATGACAGGAAAATTAGTGGTAGAATAAAATAAGTTAACAGTTAACAGTTAAAAGTTAAGAATTAAAAATTATTATGAAAGTAATTAAATTAGAGGCGAAAATTTTTTTGGATAAGATCTTATCAATGAAGGGGATTTCCAAAAAGACCGTTGAGGAGCATTTAAAGCTATATACGGGTTATGTCAATAAATATAATGAAATTCAAGAGAAGTTGTCCGTATTGACTGATGATGATTTTGCAAAAGCAAATCAGGTTTTTTCAACTCTTAGAGAGTTAAAAGTTGAACTATCTTTTGCTTGGGGTGGGATAATAAATCATGAAATTTACTTTTCTCATTTAGGAGGCAAAGGGGGTCCATCAGCTGGTGGATTATTAAACCAAATTATTAAAGACTTTGGTTCATTTGATGTTTTTAAAAAAGACTTAAAAGCAACAGGCATCTCAGCTCGTGGCTGGGTATTTACCGGGTGGAATAAAAGAGAGGGGAGACTATTTAATTATTTAAGTGATTCGCAAAATACTTATATGATGTGGGGAGTAAAACCAATCATTGCTTTAGATACTTACGAACACGCTTATTTTATTGACTATGGAGTTAATCGAGCTGGTTATATAGACGCATTTTTTGATAATCTTGATTGGGGAAAAATAGAAGAGAGATTTAATAAAGTATATTCTTGTTGCCAGAGTCAAACACAAATGTCAGTCCGGTCAATGATATAATTGATCCATGGTAAGAACTAGAATTGCTCCCTCTCCAACTGGCGCTGATGTTCATGTTGGATCAGTTGCGACTGCTTTGATGAACTTCGCGTACGCTAAAAAAAACAAAGGCCAATTTATAATAAGAATTGAAGATACAGATAGAACAAGAATCGTTAAGGGCGGAGAAGCCCAGATGCTTAAAACCTTAAAAAGAATCGGACTTGTAGCCGACGAATCTCCGGAAGTTGGTGGCCCATACGCCCCATATAGACAATCAGAAAGGCTTGATATTTATAAAAAACATGCGGAAGAATTAGTTGCTAAAGGCAAAGCATATTACTGTATTTGTATGCCGGAAAGATTGACAAAAATGCGTGAAGAACAGCAGGCAAAAAAAAAGATACCAAAATATGATCGACTCTGTTTATCAAATCAAAATGAAATAATAAAACAAATTAAAGAGAAGCAAGTTCCTCACGTAATTCGTTTATTAATTCCAGATGGTCAAATAAAATTTAATGACGTTGTTCGTGGTGAAATAATGATCGATTCTCAAAACATTGATGATCAAATTATTTTGAAATCCGATGGATTTCCAACTTATCATTTAGGCGTCGTCGTCGATGATTATTTAATGAAGATTACTCATGTCATTCGCGGAGAAGAATGGTTGCCTTCAACACCAAAACATATTATTCTATATAGGGTATTTGGGTGGGAACCTCCCGTCTTTGTACATATATCTCTACTTCGTAATCCTGATAAATCAAAACTTTCAAAAAGAAAGAATCCGGTTTGGACTTCATTTTATTTGGATCAGGGAATATTTCCGGAAGCTTTGTTAAATTATTTATCCCAAATGGGTTGGAGTCATCCGGAGGGAAAAGATATTTTTTCCCTTGACGAATATATTAAAGTTTTTGATATTAAAGATATCCAAAAAACTGCTCCAGTCTTTGATCCGGTAAAATTGGAATGGATGAATGGAATGTATATAAGAAAGTATCCAGTATCCAGTATTAAGTATAAAGTATTAGAATTTTATAAAGAAAAAAATATTAATTTAGATGAAGATCTGGTTGGGAAAACTATTCCATTGATTCAGGATAGAATTAAGAAACTATCAGACTACTTTCCGTTATGTGAGTTCTTTTTTAAAGCACCAAAAATTTATGAAATAGATTTAAATGACAAAAAGGATTTTTTTAAAGAAGTATTTGAAACATTAAATCAAGTTAACGATTGGAAGGCAATTAAAATTGGAGAAGAATTAGCTAATCTTGCCAAAAAATTAAATATTAAAAACTCTCAATTTTTTATGGATATGAGAATGATAATTACGGGTAAAAAAATCTCCCCACCTTTAAACGAGTCGATGGAGATATTGGGGAAAAATGCGTGCTTGGATAGATTGACATTAAAGTAATTTTTTTGTATCTTTATCATATGAAACATAAGGCAGTATTTCTATTAATATTATCTTCGAGTTTTTTGTTTTTTTTGCCTTCGTTTGTGAGGTCAGAATCAGAAATTATCTTATCAACAGGTGAGGCTAAAAATAGACTACAAAATGTGACTACCAATAGAGAAGCTTTCAAAGTAAAACTACAAGAGGAAAGAGAAGAGAGAAAAACAAAAATGGAACAAACGAGAGAAACTTTTAAAGAAAAAAGAGATGCTTTTAAAGAAAAAATGGAATTGATAAAAGACGAAAGAAAAAAGAAACTAACAGAAAAAATTGATGGTAGAATGTCAACCGTCAATAAGAATCAAACAGCCAGAATGATAAAGGCCTTGGAAAAACTGACAGAGCACATCAATAAACTTGAAGAAAGAGTAATAAAAACAGAGGAAAATAGCACAGAAGTTTCAAGCATAGAAACACTTATCAAAACCGCAAAAACAGCAATAAGCGATGCCTTGGCAATTGTTGAAGAACAGGCAGCTAAAGATTATGTTTTTACCATAACTGACGAAAAAAACCTTGGACAATCGATCAAAGCATCATATGATACTTTGAGCAATGACCTAAAAAAAGCACAAGAGTCATTAGTCAAAGCGAAAGAGGCAGTCATCACTGTTTACAAAGCGGTTTTGTCATTAGAAAAAATTACACCAACGCCAACCGTGGCGAAACCATAAAATATGGAACCAACTCAACAAACAACACCACCAAATTTGAATCAGACAGAACCACAAGAACACATTTTTAATAAAGTTCTAAAAGTTACATTAGTTTTATTGATCTTGATATCGGTCGGTTTGGGGGGATTTATGTTTTTGCAGTTAAGTAAAAAACAATCTACTAATACAATAGTCCCCACGATTTCTCCTACAACTGGTGTTGCAACAATTTCACCAACAGTTCAATCAGAAGATCCCAATGACATCAATATTGGAAGCGTTGAGGCAGATTTAAAAGATATCGAAACCGATGTAAAAGGTCTGCAATAATAAAAATTAGATGACTATTACAAATAAATTAACCTATAAAGATTCAGGGGTAAACTACGAAACGATCGACTACATAAAAAGAATTGCCCAGCAATCTGGGGAAAAAACCATAAATAATCTTCCTAAAAATTATCAGGAAGTTTCTGCCAGCCGTGGTGAATCAGCCCATGTTGTTGATGCAGGAGATCATTACTTTGCTTCGGTGATTGAAGGGTTGGGAACGAAAAGTTTAGTTGCTGACGAAATGTATAAGTTAACCGGTAAAACTTATTATGATAGTTTAGCTTATGATACAGTAGCGATGATTGTTAATGATCTGATAACCGTTGGAGCCAAGCCATTAACATTGATGGCTTACTTCGCGGCAGGTTCATCAAGTTGGTTTGAAGATAAAAAAAGAGCTGATGATCTGGTTTCTGGTTGGACGAAAGCAAGTAATGATGCGGGCACCGTTTGGGGCGGAGGAGAAACACCGGTCTTATCAGGCATTATTGAAAAAAATTCAATAGACTTAGCAGGTAGCTGTTTTGGAATAATAAATCCAAAAAAGAATTTGTGTCTGGGTGAAAAACTTCAAGCAGGGGACAGAATTATTTTATTTGAAAGCAGTGGCATCCATGCCAACGGACTGACATTGGCAAGAAAAATTGCAGATGGTTTGACTGAGGGATATCTCACCAAAGTTGATGGAGAGAAAACTTATGGAGAACTGTTATTGACTCCAACTATAATTTATGCAAAATTAATTGAGGATTTATTAAAAAATAATACAGATATACATTATATGGTTAATATCACGGGACATGGTTGGAGAAAATTAATGAGGCATAAAAAAGAATTAACTTACAAGATAACTAATCTTCCACCTGTTCCAAAAGTTTTACAGTTTATTGTTGAACAAGGAAAGTTAGACGATAAAGAAGCTTATGGAAATTTAAATATGGGCGCCGGTTTTACAGTTTTCGTTCCAGAAAAAGATGCCGCTCAGGTGCTAAAACTCGCAGAATCCCACAACATCAAAACCTACGATACTGGGGTAGTCGAGGCTGGAGATAAAAAAGTCATCCTCGAATCAAAAAATATTATTTTTGAAAAAGAAAGCCTGCAAGTTCGTGCTTAAACGTATTTATCATATATCAACGTTTTTTTCTTATCTTAACAATCCAATTAGCTACTTTTGTAGGTTATAAGCGGTGGACAAATTATTGTACTCCTATATTATTAGAAAATTATATGTTTAACTACATTAAACATTTTGATGTCTGGTTTAAAATAAAACCTCAACTTGACGATCTTTCTTCCTACCCTAAATTCCAGGAAGGAGATGTGTGGTGGTGCCATATTGGGGAAAACGTCGGTCATGAAGAATGTGGAAAAGGAAATAAATTTTTACGTCCCGTTGTTGTTTTGAAAAAATTCAATAACAGAATATTTTTTGGAATTCCTACCAGTTCGAAATTAAAAAACTCTCCCTTTTATCGTCCAACCGTAATAAAAGGAAATAGGGTTTCAGTACTTATGTCTCAAATGCGTTTATTTGATGTGAAAAGATTATTTTATAAACAAGGGAAAATCAGTCCTAATGAATTAAATTCTTTAAAGAAAGACTTTATAAAGCTCCTTATAAAAAAATAACCCCGCTATTTCTAGCGGGTCGTCCCTTACGGGAATTTGTAACCTTATTATATCATCTTTTATGATTGTCAAATGGAGATTTTTATTTTGCCGAGTCGCCACACAACCTCCGAGGTTAGGACGACAGGGGTGGCAGCTTTTTTTTTCTTGCATTTTCCCGCAATTT
This sequence comes from Patescibacteria group bacterium, assembly GCA_038061735.1. Classification (GTDB taxonomy): domain Bacteria; phylum Patescibacteriota; class Microgenomatia; order UBA1406; family GWC2-37-13; genus GWC2-37-13. The sequence continues at coordinate 3,834 of JBBTYO010000017.1, read as the reverse complement.
TTTTGATTTTAGGTTTTAAGGCTGTTATAATAGGCTAAATATGAGTTCATTTGGCGTTGGACATAGAAATCCCAAGCTTAGAAGAAGAGACTTAACTTCAAGGGATATGGCGATGAGGAATATGAATGTTGGATTTCAGATGGAAGTTCTTCAAAAGGAAAAAATATATTTTACGATCATTTAGTTGAAACACGTAATTATCTTCAGGAGAGAATTCATGAAAAAACAGGTAAAGAAAAACTTGATGGTTGGATAGTCTGTGGTTCAGGACTAGCTACACTTCCAGACTCAACCGAAATAGAAATTATAGATAGGATACCTATAAAAGAAATACCCAACTGGTATGAACCTCAAGCCAAAGGACACGGTAAAGAAGTTATAATCGCAATGATAAAAGGCCAACTTGTTGATATTCAAATAGGTCGAGCCCATATTTATGATACTAATAATTCTCCAGAACATCTAAAAATGATTACCGCACCATTAATTGTTGCAAAAGGACTCGGGGTTAATTGGATTGTTACAACTAATGCGGCTGGTGTTTTGGAGAACGGCATGATAGAAAAGGGTGATGTTGTTGTCGACGCAGACTATGTCAACCAATTTGGAGCTAATCCTTTGATGGGTCCGAATGATGATAGGTTGGGAACCCGCTTTCCAGGAAAAGGCGATGTTGCTGACCCTGAGATCTATCGTCGTCTTGAAGGGCTTATACCAGAAAGAAATCTACATATTGGAATATATTCACTAAAAGACAACGCGCCATTTTATGAGGGTGGTGCAGACGTACTAACTGGAATTTATAGGGATTTATTAGATCAAAATCCTTGGCTGGTTCAGGCTTTTGGAATGTCATTTGCCATGGAAGCAATGGTAATGCAACATTTTAACAAACATCCAGTTGATATCAACGGTTTTGACCGACGTGTGCATTGGATTGGCTTGACTGCCGCAACCAATATCATCAAAAAACCAATAGCCCCAACAAAAGCCGCGTTAAGAGAAGGTAAAATAGAAATTGCCAATGAAACTAATCACGAAGAAGTTCTTGAAGGTGCTACGGATGCTGAAAAAATTCTTATTCCAAATATTATAAAGCTTTGTGAATCATTCACTGAAAATCCTTTATCTCCGATTGTTTAATCAAAAAATAAAATATGGGAATATAATTTGAGTATTTAATTAGCATCAAATATAATAAACTCATGATTAATATAAGTAAATTTCATATATATCTAGATACAAATGTTTTGATATATGGAAATCCGTTTCAAAATAATTTAATTAAATTAATAAATAAATACAAAGGTAATAATAGGTTGTTAATAAAATTAAGAATTCCAGAAATAGTTGCATTAGAATATAAGAATAAGACAAGAAAATGGGTTAGGGAAATTATTAATAAGCAAAATGAAACAGTAAAAACTATTAACGGTTTTTTTAATCGCAAACTAAAAAAATTAAATATAAGTGAGGATAAATTAGACAAATCTATAAAAAAAGTATTTAAATCACAAGGTTTTGAATTATTGAAAACTCCAATTAATAAAATAGATTTAAAAAATCTAATTATTAAAGCAGTTGATCGACAAAGCCCATTTCAGGAAAAAGGTGAAAAGGGATTTAGAGACTCTATTATTTCTGAAACAATCAAATTATGTAGTATTAAAGATAAATCAGTCATAAATATATTTATTTCAGATGATAGATTGTTAAATGATTTTATTGGTAATAATCCAGCTCAATTTGTAGAGTTTAAAACATTTATTTCTATTAACGAATTTGAAAGTTATTTAGATCTTCATTTGCTTAAATATGACGATATCTTTATTGAGAGGTTGACAAAGAAAGCAGAACTAGAATTCTATGACGCCAATAGTAGATCTGGACTTTTTTTTAGAGAAAATATTGAGTTAAAAATAATGAGAGATTATGAAACAATTTTAAGTTCTAATCCTAATATGTATCCATTGACTAGCTTGTCTTCTCCTTCAGCTTCATTAATAAGCACTTCGATGAATGCTTATATTTCAACTTCGTTTAGTCCAAGTTATATTTCATCAAATTTATACAACGACCCTTCAAAAATAAATTATGATATAAATCCACCATATTTTGTTTCAAACAAAAATCTTAATGAATATACTTGGAATTCTTTCATTTTTTTAAAACAACCAGCAAATTATGGAGAAAATTTACAAGGAACTCTAACTTATGTTCCTATTACATATGGTGCTTCACAAAATTATTCAACAGTTTATAACACAACTACAACGTTTGTGGTTAGATGGAAAACAATAATTGATGACAATGGTAATATCACAAAATCAACATTTGAATCGTTGAAGCTCCATAACTCTAATTATATTAGTTTTTAATAATCAAAAATATTTTTTCAAATTCTTCTTTATTCTTTCCTCAATCGGATATTCAAAGGCTTTGAATTTTCGGCCGGTAATTTTTTCGTAGATGGCGTTAATTAGGGCATATTTCTAACTAAATTAACGGTATATTGGGTCAAAAACGTGAAAATACTACTATTTTTGCCTATTTTTCACGATTATGTTGACAAAACCGTGAAATATAGTACAATGTATCATATGTCAAAAATACTCAATGTTTTTAGCAAAATACAATCTCTCCGTGAAAGATACTATAAAGCATTGGCCGGAAAAGAAGCCCTTATGACTCTTATTTCCGAAGCTGAAGTAGTCGAACAAGTATATAATTCGAATGCTATAGAACACAGTACTCTTACCCTTGAAGAAACAGAAAAAATACTACTTCAAATTGATTTAGATAGATACATCACGGAAAGAGAAATATTTGAAGTGAAAAACCTGGCGAGGGTTGTTTCATATATAAACAAAAAAGCTAAAGAGCAAGAACTAACTCTCGATGTGATTTTGTTTCTTCATAAAATGTTAGTTTCAAATATCTATGATGCCATTGCTGGTAGATTTAGGAATAGTCAGGAATTTGTTCGGGTTGGTAGCTATGTTGCACCAAAACCAGAAGAAGTGATGGGTCATCTATTGCGTATGATGATAGAATATCATGCCACAAATCATGAAAATATCATTAAAAGACTGGCAAAATTTCATCTTACTTTTGAACATATTCATCCATTTGTAGATGGAAATGGTCGTATTGGACGTGTTATTAATAACTACTTACTAATACGAGAGGGTTTTGTTCCAATAAATATTAAATTTATCGATCAAAAAAAATATTATGCTGCTTTTAAAGAATTTGATGAAAAAGACATAACTACTATTATGGAAGAAATAGTTGGAAAGGCACTTACCAACAGCTATTATAAGCGGTTAGCATATTTAGAAAGTAAACGAATTATTACACTTGGAGAATATTCAAAAAATAACAAGATCTCCCATTCAAATCTTATTAACAAGGCGAATAGACAAACAATCGAGGCATTTTTAGAAAAAAATATTTGGAAAATAGGAATTAATCAATAAGAATTTAAATTCTTCTTTATCCTCTCCTCAATAGGATATTCAAAGGCTTTGAATTTTTTGCCGGTGAGTTTTTTGTAGACGCCGATATTCTACTTAATTTAATTCTTTTTCATTTTTTTTATTTTAGACTCAACCCCTTTCATCAAAAATTTCAAATATAACTTGGCGGTGAAATCAAGATTAGGAATTTTTTGCTTTAATTTATCGTATAGCTCTCTTCCTGTAGCTAACTCTTCTTTCATCCACCTCCTTATTACCTCATTATCATCCAATAAGTTTGGATTGTTCATCAATTCTTCACCATTAATCTGGGCTTCTTCCAGAACTTCTTTTGGAATTTTACAAGTAAAAAGAG
>JBBTYO010000016.1:0-17022 GCA_038061735.1 Patescibacteria group bacterium | reverse complement strand
AGCGTAAGGGATTCGAACCCTTGATATTCACCCTGAAAAGGTGATGTCCTAGGCCGCTAGACGAACGCTCCTGCCCCAATTTTACCACACAAACAACACCATTTCTATTTTAAGACGCTCTAACCCTGTTAAACGCTTGAAGAACGCTTAACAGGGTATTATTTCTTATTTCAACTTACTCTTTAACTCATCCAATAATTCCTTAGCCATTTCTTTGCCGCCTAGACCAAAAGCTAAACCTCCGGCAAGGGATAACATTATCACTATTCCGGTGAAAAGAATTCTAATCAAATCTTGAGCCACACCCAATTGATTTAGAACCACTAAAACTGTAAAAAATACTATTGTTCCACGAGTAAAAACAGCTAAACTATTGCTCGCTGTTGACCCCATTGTCTTAACGCTATGACGAACTAGATCAGCCGTCAAATTAGAAGCCAAGATACCAACAAACGCTATCACGACTGCAACGACTACGTTTGGTAAATAGAAAAGAATTTGGTTAACGACGGTCGTCGCACGGGATAATCCCCATACTTCAAGTGCCGGGACCAAGAAAACGATGACTAGCATCCATTTTAATATCTCGGAAAGTACTTCTGTCCAAATATTTACTTCTTCTTTTTTAATTAATTTTGTTTTGTGAAACAAAAGATCTATTTTTGAAAAAGTAACTACAGTCACAATCAGGTGCTTAACAATACCACCGATCAAAAGTCCTACGATAAGAATTAATAACCCTCCAAACAAATTAGGCATAAAACTACCTAGGTTTTTTAAAAAATCAAATAGAATCACATTTATTAATTCAATCATTTATATATCACCTCCAAATCATATTAACTTATAATTTGATAGTTTGTCATCCCCGTGAAAACGGGGATCCAAAAAAGTCTGGATTCCCGCCTACGCGGGAATGACAACTCAGTCTATATTATCCCAAAATTTAACATCAACTTTTCCATTCTCAATCAATATTGAAAAAACCGCTACCTTCAGTTTATAGGCTTCGAATTTATTTTTCAACAAGTAATATTGAGCTGCTTTTTTTATATGGTAAATTTTTCTTTTATTAACAGCTTCGTAAGGAGCACCGTGATTTAAATTTGATCTGGTTTTGACTTCAATAAAATATAAACTGTGATTTTTTTCGGCAATAATATCAATTTCTCCGAATTTAGAACGAAAGTTTTTTTCAAGGACAGAGTAACTGTGAGACTTTAAAAAGTCTAAGGCAAGATCTTCACCGGTTTTACCGAGATTTTTTTGGTAAAGGCTCATTGGTTTTTTTTGGAGTGGCAACCGCAACCTTTTTGTGTTTAACTACATTTTTCTTTTTTACTTGATATAATCTTGTCCTCACTTCTTGTTCTGTTAAATCACGGATAAAATAAAGCTTGGCTTTTTGATAAGAAGATTTTTTGACTAACTCCATCTTGGCAATATAAGGAGATAATAAAGGAATGATTTTCTCAACCCCGGTTCCAGTTTTTGAAATTTTCCTAACCGTAAACATGCGATTAGCTTCACTATCACCCTTGACTTTAACTATAATTCCTTTAAAAATCTGGATTCTGGTCTTATCACCTTCTTTAAGTTTATAGTCAATTGATACGGTATCACCGACTTTATATTGTGTTTCTTTGTAGAAAAATGAGTTTGCCATAGATTTAGAATTATAACAGCAGGTTCACCTTTTTACAAGCCTGCCTGCCGGCAGGCAGGCCTTCAAAAACGCCACAAAGATTGGGTGCGGCCTTAATGGTCGACTTTTATATTCGGGGTGTCCTTGCGTACCAAAATAAAATGGATGAACTGATTTAGGCAACTCCATAATTTCGGCTAAATTTTCTACAACTGATCGTGCGCTGATTACTAAACCTTTTTTTTCAAAGTCCCTAATAAATTCGTCGTTAAATTCATAACGATGTCGATGACGTTCACTGGTATTTTCTGTTCCATAAATCTCAAACGCACGGGTACTTTTTTTTACTTTAGCATCCCAACTTCCCAATCTCATTGTCCCACCATAAGCTCTCTTATCCATATATTTTTTTTGGGCTGGCATTAAATGAATTACGGAATGTTTTGTTTTTGAATTATTCTCATTAGTATTGGCGTCCGTCCAACCTAAAATATCCCGGGCAAAAGCAATGACAGCCAACTGCATGCCATAACATAAACCAAGATATGGAATATTATTAATCCTCGCATATGATGCGGCGGAAATCATTCCCTCGGCTCCTCGCTCTCCCCAACCAATTGGAACAATCAGTCCATCTGGTTCACCAATAATTTCTACTCCCTGTTTCTCAACTTTTTCGGCATCTATCCAATGCGTTTTTATTTCCGCTCCAACCTCAAACGCTCCATGATCAAGCGCATCAAACAAAGCCGCATAAGAATCCTTAAGTTGATAATCCCCTGTTCCAAAATACTTTCCAACAATGGCAATATTAATTACTTTCCCAGATTTTTTAGCGTAAACTTTTTCTATTAATTTTTTCCAGTCAGTAAGGTCCGGTTTGATTACCTTAAGTTTCAACGATTTCAAGATTTTTTCTGAAAGTTGTTGGTTTTCTAAAATTAGAGGTACTTCGTAAGGGTGGGAAACGTCAGGATTGGAAATAATATTTTCTGGTTGAACATTACAAAATAAAGCAAACCTTTCGATGCGTCTTTTGTCTAAAAGTTTTTCCGATCTTGCCACAATAAAATCCGGTTGTATCCCCATCGAATTTAATGTTCTGACGGAAAGTTGTGTTGGCTTGGTTTTTGGTTCACCCAAATGATTGGGGGTCGGAACGTATGAAACGTGGACATGAATGACGTCCCCTGGATTTTTTAATGTCAAAATTCGAGATGCTTCATAATAAAAAATATTTTGATATTCGCCCGCTGTTCCCCCTAATTCAATGACGACGATATCAGCTTTTTTCTTTTTTCCAAGTAGATTAATTCTGTCTATAATTTCATTGGTAATATGGGGAATGGCCTCTACATCTTCGCCCTTATATTCAAATCTCCGTTCCCGATCAATGACGGTTTTATAAATTTCTCCAATCGTCACAAAGTTATCTTTGCCCATGTCTTCATTCAAAAACTTTTCGTAAGTACCGATATCCATATCAGCTTCGGTGCCATCTTCACACAAAAATACATCTCCATGTTCTATTGGATTAATCGTTCCTGCATCAAGATTTAAATAATTTTCAAATTTTAAGGGAGCGACTTTATATCCGGCTTGTTTTAAAAGAAGAGAGATTGACGCAGCGGTAATCCCTTTACCAATTCCTGAAATCACGCCACCTGAGATAAATATATATTTCATAGTTTAAATCTTAGCTACTGCTAAACTCCACGTACTCCATTTGCACTTTGGATAATTTCCACAACCATAAAATCTTTTTTTGCTCTTGGTAAATTTTACCACAACATCTCCCCCGCAAGTCGGACATTTTCGATTTTTAACTACTTTTACGATTGACTTGGTGTATTTACATTTAGGATAATTTGCACAGGCAATGAATTTTCCAAAACGGGAAAAGCGTGAAATTAAATTCCCGCCATCTTCCGGGCAAATCCCTTTGACATCGTCCTCAATCTTTAGTATCGAGCTATCTTCTTTTCTTACCTCTAACTCTTTTTTAAATGGCGTATAAAAATCTTTTAATAATTTAATGTAATCTTCCTGCTTATTTGCAATTCTGTCTAAGCCATCTTCAAGATTTGCCGTATAAGAAAGATCAAAAATTGTTGGAAAGCTGCTTGAAAGATAATCGCAGATGGAAGTTCCAATTGAAGTCGGGATAAAATAACGGCCATCTTTTTCCGTATAATTTTTCATTTGAATGAGCGAAATAATCATTGCATAAGTTGAAGGTCGGCCAATCCCTTTTTCTTCCAGAGTTCTAATCAATGAAGCCTCGTTATATCTTGGCGGCGCCTTACTGAGCAAGGCTTTTTCTTCAAGTGTCTTTATTCCAATTTTTACACCTTTCTCCAGCTTTATTACTGTTTGGTGATTGGTAACATAATATGGATCAAAAATTTTTAAAAATCCATCAAAAACTACCTGTTGTTGTTCACTTTCAAAAAGATAGTTTTTATCAGAAATAATTTCAGTTTTAACGGTTTTGATAGAGGCTTCTTTCATCTGAGTTGCAATCGCCCGATTAAAAATCAACGTATAAAGCCTTTGATGATTGAGAGTTAATTTTGATTCTTTTTTTCCTTTAAAGGCGGCTTTCATTTCGAGTAACTTAGTTGGACGAATTGCCTCGTGAGCTTCCTGAGCCGACCTTGATCGGGTGCGAAAACCTCGAGGGCGCTCCAATGCGTATTCCTTTCCGTATTTTTTTTCAATATATTCTTTGGCTGGAAAAACAAAGCGGGCGGATAAATTAAATGAGTCGGTGCGATGATAGGTAATAAGCCCTCGTTCATATAAATCCTGGGCCAGTCGCATTGTTTGTTTTGAAGAAAAACCATTTTTATAATAAGCGTCCTGTTGCAAAAGAGATGTTGTGTATGGAGGCATGGGGTAACGGGGAGCGGTTGATTCTTCAACGTCGAGGACTTTAAATTTATCGTTTAAACAATCTTGTTTAATCAACTCTATGTTATCTTTATTAATAGATGTTTTAGTAAAAACATAATCACCCGCAAATAATTTAATAGTTGTTTTTTGCTCATACACAACTTTGTCTTTAGAAATTAACTTTGCTTTTATTTCTGAATCAAATAAACCAAACACTTGATAATACTCTTCTGTCTTAAATAATTTAATTTCTTTTTCTCTCTCAACAATTAGTCTTAAAGCGACTGTTTGGACGCGACCGGCTGAAAGCCAATTTTTGCCTGTTTTTTTCCAAAGAAGTGGTGACAGTTCATAACCAACAATACGATCTAAAATTCGCCTGGCCATTTGAGCCTTGACTAAATCAAGCCTTAAGGTTTCAGGATTAGCTAATGCTTCAGTCAATGCTTTAGAGGTTATCTCATGAAAAACAATTCTTTTGAGTGAGACACCCTCTTTAAAACCGATATTTGGCCAGTCTTCGTTTATGTAGCCTAAGATATAGGCGATGTGATAAGAAATAGCTTCACCCTCGCGGTCCTGGTCGGTTGCTAAAATAATTTCCTGATTTTCTGTAGCAAGTTTTTTTAATTGCGTGATGACTTTTTCTTTATTTAAGATCGGTTCCAAATCAGGCTTAAAATCATGTTCGTAGTCGATGGCTATTTTACTTTTTGGCAGATCCCGTATATGACCCATCGATGCAAAAACAAAGTAGTTATTTTCTTTGTCCGCCGTAGCCTTGGCGGAGGCGGATGATTTTAAAATGTAATTAAAAGTTCTTGCTTTTGTTGGTGACTCAACAATGATTAGCGCCATAATATTCTTAAAATATCAGACCAGCTTCGATTAATCAACAGAAGCCTTGTTAGGGTCAGACCCTCCGCGAGGGTCTGACCCTATATAATCATAGCCATTACTCGTCTGATTATCTTAGACGTTTTCTCCAAATCCCCTTTTATCTCCAAAACAACTTTTCCCTTAATCCTTGTTTGAATGATTTTTATTTCGATCTCAGGAAATTTTTCCTTAATTTTTTTAGTTAGTTTTTCCGTAGTTTCTTTGTCAATATATTTTCCAACACTTTTGATTTGATATAGATATTCTCTGACAGCGCCTTCCGTTTGTTTAACGGTGTAATTTTCCTTTAGAATTTTTTCATAAAGATCAATCATCTGTTTTTTATCGTTGAGACGGGAGAGAATATAGATATGACTCGAACTTATAGATTTGGAATAGTATCCATCGATGACAACATCTGGAATTTTCTTAAGACGCAAGAGATGACAGATATAGGAAGGTTTGAACCCAATTTTGCCAGCCAGATCAATAATGCGATAATTTTTTTCATTGATTATATACTCTAGTAAGCGGGATTTTTGAAAAATATCCTTATCTTCTTTAATTTGATTTAGTAACGAAGTAATATCCTGAATCATGAAATAATATTACACTACTCGAACACAAGATTGTCCAAGTTTTTTATAAAATTCTACTTTCCCTTTAATTTTGGCTGATATTGTAAAATCTCTACCTAAAATAGTTCCGACCCCATTATGTACTTTTGTGCCTCTTTGGCGAATAATGATATTACCAGGGAAGACTTCTTGACTCCCAAAAATCTTAACTCCCATCCTTTTGCTTCGGGAGTCACGATTTCCTTTAACTGTTTTCTGCGCCTTAGTGTGTGCCATTAAACTTTAATAATTTTTAACTTCGTTAATTTCGACCTAAATCCTCTTACCTTTCTTTCTCTTGATTTTGCCTTAAATCTTGCGATTCTAATTTTTTCTCCGAGAACATTATCAATTACTTCGGCCGTCACTTTATCTTTTAAAAAGGGAGTGCCTAATTCAAAAGTTTTTCCTTCGTCATCAAATTTCAATAAAGCTTCTAATTCTACTTTTTTACCTTTTTCACTATCCATTAAGTCAACTGTTATTTCCATTCCATCTTTTACGAGGTATTGTTTTCCGCCTGTTTTGACTACTGTATACATGACCATAGATATAAATTATACATTAAAATATTTATGGAACAAGGGCAAAACCTATCAATAATGCAATTAGCGATGATCCTCCGTAAGAAATAAAAGGCAAAGTAATTCCGGCTATAGGCATAATTCCCATATTCATACCGAGATTGATAATTGTCTGAGAAATAAAATAAGTTAACATACCTAAGCAATAAAGAAATTTTTTTTGATCATCTTGCGATTTTTGGTAGTAAAAATAAATTGTTCTTTTAACCAAATAAATAGTAATTGCAGTAAAAAAAATCAAAACAAAAAAACCACCAAAAAAACCAAACTGTTCAATCAGTGAAGCGAAAGCAAAGTCTGTGGTATTTTCCGGTAAAAAAAATAGACGCGATTGAGTCCCTAGACCTAAACCTCGGCCAAAAAACATGCCCGATCCAATTGTTATTACTGATTGAATCATGTTATAGGCTGCACCTTGAACATCTAAATGCGGGCTTATAAAACTTAAAATTCTTAAACGTTGATAATCCTTCATTAAAAGCCAACCAACTGGTGTAAAAATAATCAATAAACCGATTAAATAGCTAAGATATTTTTTTGAAAAACTTGAAAATATCAAAAGAACAAAAAATATAAAAAAATAAACCATGGCATTTCCTAAATCCGGCTGTTTAAAAATGATGATAAATGGAATTAAAAAATACAAAAAAATCTTTACAAAATTAAAAAAAGTATTACTTAATATATTTTTAACTGTTAGGATCTCTGCTAAAAATAATATAAAAAAAACTTTAAAAAATTCCGAACCTTGAAAGTTAAAAAAAAAGAAGTTTAACCAACGTTTTGATCCTTTAACTTCAAGACCAATGATAAATGTAATTATTAAAACAACAATAAAAAACCAATAAAAAAACTTGCTATTTATTCTAAAAAAGTGTGAACCAATTGACTTTAAAATAAAATAAACAAAGAAGCCAATAATTAAAAAAATGAGCTGACGAACAAAAAGATCCTGACTTAATCCAAATAAATTAAAAAGTCCAAAAACCGAAAGAAAGATTAGTGAAAATATGTTCATAATCTATTTTGTTTTTGTGTTTGTCATCCCCGATCTAGTCGGGGATCCAGTGCTTGAAGTCCTGGATTCCCGCCTTCGCGGGAATGACACGAGGTTTATTTTATCTCAATTTTTGGTCCGAATTCAATCTTATTTGCTAATACCCTTTTACCGATTGATTCGGTTTCACTTTCAAATTCTTTAGGAATCGTTAAATCTATTTTTTCATCTGTTTTTAGACCTTTTAATTTTCTCTGTGATTGGATTTCACGAATTAATTCTCTCAATCTTCCCTCTTTTTGTAATTGCTCTTCAGTTACTTTTACCTCTTTTTCCGGATAATGAAAATCATTATTTATGGTTATATTTTTAATATTTAATTCCTTCAAAACAACGTCCCAAACCGTGTCGGATACAGACTTAAGGTTAGCTATTATTTCACTTTTTACACTTAAATTAGCCAATGGAATTCTTACCTTAATTCCGGTTAATTTTCTCTCCGCCTGACCTGCTTCAACAACCTTCCTCGCCGTTTCCATTTCTAATTCTAAATCCTGAATTCTGAATTCTGAATTTATTTTTGGCCAGTTCTCAAGATTGACTGATTCCCCGCCAGTTAAATTAGTGTAAATCTCTTCAGCAACAAAAGGGATAAAAGGAGAAATAATGATCGACAGATTAACTAAGATATAGTAAAGCGTTACATAAAAATTATTTTTATCTTCAACGTTCTCCGAATTAACCCAAACCCGATCGCGACTTCTCCGAATAAACCAAGTTGATAGGTCCGAGACAAACTTTTCAATTTCTAAAGCTGCATCCTTAGCACTAAATTCTTTCAGATTTTTTTCAACCGATTTAACAGTTGAGACAAATCTTGATAGAATCCATTTGTCCAAAACATTTGGCGAAGACAAAAGCGAAGATATTGAATTTTTTTCGGTTTGTTGTTTTCCGATAAAAAATTTGATATCGAGCTTTTCTAAATTTGCATATTCCACAAAAAATTTATACACGTTCCACAACATCAAATAAAATTGACGCCTTACTTCATCAGCCTTTTTATACCCAAAAAGCATATTATCAGCCGGATTATGACGAGCAAACATCCATCTCATTACGTCAACGCCTATTTTGTCAGCGCCTTCATTAAATTCGATCGCATTCCCCCAACTTTTATGCATTGGGCGGCCATCTTCTCCTAACTGAGTTCCAAATCCTAAAACTCTTTCGAAAGGTGGTTCGTTTTCAAGAACAGTAGACTCGGCAATCATTGCATAAAACCAGTTTTTAAATTGACCCGGAAATGATTCTGTAATAAAATTTACAGGAAACCATTTTCGCCATTCATTTTTATCTGTATTATAAAGCGGCTCTCCCTGATTATTTTCAGTTATGGTTGAATAAGGAACGATACCAGCATCCAGCCAAGGATTACCCACATCTGCTGTTCGTGATACAACTTTTCCGCATTTTTGACATTTAATTTTGACTTCATCAATAAATGGCTTGTGAGGTGTGTGTCCGTCAAATTCGCCCCATCCGGAAACGACACGTTTCTTTAGTTCTTCTTTAGAGCCTATGACTTCAAATTCACCACATTCACATTCATAAATTGGCAATGCTAATCCCCAATAACGATTTTTTTTAGAAATTAACCAATCATGCATATTTTTTAACCAATCAAGTTCCCGATCAAGTCCAAATTCCGGCATCCACTTTATTTTTTTCGCCACCTCAATCATCCTTTGTCTTAATGTTTGAGATTTAGAATTTTGAATTTTGGATTTATTTGGAACTTTATCCATGGCTATATACCATTCGTCTTCTACCTTCCATACTAATTCTGTCTTACATCTCCAACAGGCGGGATATCTGTGTTTATAGGCAACGACTGCAAAAGCCCAACACTCTCCGTTTTGATTTTTATTTTCTTTAAGATAATCTAAAATAATTTCCGGATGTTTTTTAGCATTTTTTCCTGATAAAAATCCTAAGTCTTTCATGTAGTCGGCATTATCTTCTATCACTGGAATCATTGGAAGACCCAATTTTTTACCCATTTTAAAGTCCTCGACTCCGGCCGAAACGGCCGTATGGACCATTCCTGTCCCCTCAGTAGTTGTGATTGGTAAAATCATTTTGTCTGTAGCAAAAACTGTATGGAACTTATCAGAATTTTCTTCAGCAACTTTTTTAACTTTTGGTAGATCATCAAATGGTCCATGATATTTTAGCCCAACCAATTCAACACCTTTAACGGTCTTTATAACTTTATGAACTTTAAAAACTTGTTTTACTAGTTCTTTTGCGACCCAAAATTTTTGCTTGGTTGTTCCTTCGACCAACGAGTAGTCAAAAGTTGCATTTACCGCAACGGCAATATTTGCAGGAATTGTCCAAGGGGTGGTTGTCCAGACTAACAAATTCTCATTTTTTCTACCAATTATAGGTAATTCAAAATATACTGACTGATGGACTAACTCTTTGTAATCCTCGGTAAGCATCTCATGCTGGGAAATAGCCGTTTCGCATCGGGGACACCAAGGGACTGATTCATGTCCTTTGTAAATCCAACCGTTTTCATAACATTTTTTCAAAAAATTCCAGATCATGTAGTTATTTTCGTCACTCATCGTAAAGTAAGAGTGCTCCCAATCGGCGAAATACCCTAATCTTTTTGACTGCTCGGTTTGGATTGTTGAATATTTTTTTACTCGATCTTTACAAAGTTGAACAAACTTGGCAATGGAGGCTTTAGAATTGCCGGGGACTAAATTCTCGATATCTTTTTTTGAGTGAAGTCCTAACTCCTTTTCCACCTCAACTTCGACCCAAAGACCCTGACAGTCAAAGCCGTTTTGAAATCTTTGTTTATATCCTAAAAGATTATAAAATCTTGGCCAAAGATCTTTGTAAGTACGTCCCCAAGCATGATGAACTCCCATCGGGTTATTGGCGGTAATTGGACCGTCTTGAAAAGAAAAATATTTTTTTGAATCCTTGTTTTTTTCACGATACTTTTTATCAATCCCTTTTTCATACCAATGTTTTAGCCATTTCTTCTCCATTTCTGGAAAATTTTCATTAAGATTTACTTGCTTGAACATAGGCAATTATTATAATATAAAAATTATAATAATTATAAAGATTATAACGATTATTTCTTACGTAGAAATGCGGGAATGTCAAATTCGGCAGAGTCATCATCTATAAATTCATCATCATTATTTATTTCTTCCTCGCCCGCCGAAGTTTTAACGGAGGCGGGCTTATCAGGTTCAGATATTGCTTCATCGGTCTTTTTAAACCTGAATAATTTTAAACGATTATCATCAAATTTTGTAGCAATAATTGTTACTTTGATTTGATCCATCATCTTTTCATCAATAACTGCACCAAAAATAATATCAGCATCAGGATCAACCGATTTAGCTATGATTGAAGCAGCTTCATCAACTTCAGCCATTGTCATATCCGGACCACCAACTACATTAAATAAAACGCCCTTAGCACCTTCTATTGAGATATCCAAAAGTGGAGAAGAAATTGCTTGTTTAATGGCCGCTATCGCTCTTTTATCACCGCTACCTACTCCTACTCCCATCAAAGCCGTTCCCGATCCTTGCATAATGGTGCGAATGTCAGCAAAGTCTACATTAATCAATCCAGGCGTTGTGATTAATTCTGCAATTCCTTTTACTCCTTGGTGAAGGACTGCGTCTATTTTTTTAAATGCATCCAGAATCGGTGTTTTTTTATCAATAACATTCAAGATTCTTTGATTAGGAACAACTATTAAAGTATCAACTTTTTCTTTAAGATGCATTATTCCTTCATCAGCCGAAAATTTTCGTTTACTACCTTCAAATTCAAATGGTTTTGTGACAACGGCAATCGTCAAAGCTCCGCTCTCTTTAGCTATTTCTGCAATTACCGGCGTTGCCCCTGACCCAGTTCCTCCACCTTCTCCACAAGCAAGAAAAATCATATCAGCGCCTGATAAATCTTCTTTCAACCTCTCCTTTGATTCTTCTGCCGCCTGTCTCCCTACTTCAGGATCGCCTCCCGATCCTAGTCCTTTGGTCAGATTTTCACCTATTTGAATTTTTACCGTGGCTTTATTATTAAGAAGAGCTTGTGCATCAGTATTAACGGCTATAAATTCAACTCCATTAATTCCTCCTTCAGATACCATAAAGGACAGGGCATTTCCGCCACCACCACCAATTCCAACTACTTTTATCCTAGCCGCTTGCCCAGCTCGGGGTTTGATTAACATATTATGGAATGAATTGCTTAAAAAAATTCTTTAAATTTCCTATAGAATTACCTAATTTAAAGTCCTTTAATATTTTACCAAAATTTTTAAAGTTGTCCTGATCTATAAAGCTGCTATTCTTTCCATACAAAAGTAAACCAACTGTTGTCGAGTATTGAGGATCAAGAATTTCATCTACTAAGCCGGAAATTTTTTCAGGAAAACCAATCCTAATTGGCAGGCCGACCACTCTTTTTCCTGTTTCCAACATTCCAATTGTTAAAGCTCCACCCCCAGTAATTACTAATCCCGATGGAATTTGCTGGCCGAATCCGCTCTTTTCAATTTCTTCAAATATTAATTTAAAAATCTCTTCAAGTCGAGGAGCAACAATACCATCAACTAAAGTTTTCAAGGAAACTTCCGTTAGATTTTCCGGTAAATCAAGTTCTTTTAAATTTATTTGTGAAGTTTTTTTCTTTCCATCAAAACTTTTGCTTAAAAAAATCTTTATCTTTTCAGCTGAGTCAAGAGAAACTCGGAGTCCAACTGCTATGTCGTTCGAAATATGACGGGCTCCAATTGGAATTGATGAAGAATATGATAAGGCTCCATCAACATAAATTGACAAGTCGATTTTTCCGGCACCAATATCAACTAAGACTATTCCCAATTCTTTTTCTGTATTGGTGAGTACCGCTTCGGATGATGCCATTCCGGAAAAAACAAAACCTTTGTTTTCGATTCCTAAATCACTTAAAATTCTTTCCTGATTTTTTAAATTAGTTGAAGATGCGGTGATAATATGAGTCTCAACTTCTAGTCGAACTCCGCTCATTCCAACCGGATTTTTTATTCCAGATTGACCATCAACAATATAATCGCGGGGAATAACCTCAATTATCCTACGTGTTGAAGAAAGAGAGATTGCTTTGGCCGCTTCAACAACTCTTTGGACATCCTCTTCATTAATTTCTCCCTGAGGATTGGAAACTGCCACAATTCCATGAGAATTTAAAGAAGAAATATGAGGTCCGCCGACGGCAACAAAAGCTTTATTAATTTTATGACCAGCCATTCTCTCTGCTTTTTCAACACTGTCTTCCACTGCTTCAGTTGCTTCTTTTATATCTACAACTAAACCTTTCCTTACTCCTTTTGCCAAAGTTGTATTAAAGCCGATTATTTTCAATTCATCCGTCTCAACTGAGTTCATTCCCACAACAGTCGCTATTTTAGAACTACCTATGTCAATTCCACAAATTAGATTGTCTGTCATATTAAAACTGAATAATCGGTTTATTAAATCTTAAATCAATCTTTTTAAACTCTTTTCCCTCAATTTTAAATTGTCTAATAATTAATTCCAATTGATAATCTTGGACGTCCTTATCCTTGCTGTTACTAAATACTATTACTTTGCTATCGTTCAAATTAAATACTAACATATCTTGTCCTTTGATATCAATAGTTAATGGTATTAAATTTATTTGTTTTAACTTATCGATAAAAAATAAAGTTTGTTTAATATCTTTGTAGTCAATCCAATCACCTGTTTGAAAAGAATTGCTATTTAATTTTTGATAATAATTTATTATTGGCAAAAATAGTTGACTATTTTTTAATTTTTGTAAAATTCTTCCATCACATGACAAATTAAAAAAACCATTACTTACGATTAATGAAACACAAGGTTCATAAAAAGTTACTGATATTTTTAGAGTATTTGGCCAAACTTTGTCTACAGCAACTGTTTTTAATAAAAAATTTTCATTAATTATTTTTTTGGTAATTTGATCTTTGCTTGCAAATAATAAGCTTTTGTTTATTAATTCGTCCTTATTAGCTAGTAAGAATTTTTTGTCAGAAACGAGTTGAATATTTTTTATTAAAAAAAATTGATAAACAAAAAATATGATTGAAAAAGATATTAAGTAAAGAAGGATAAAAATCAAAAATAATTTAATCTTGTTTAAAAATTTCATCAATAAGATATTCTGAAACATTTTTTTTATAAAATTTTGATAAATTTTTAAAATTATTTTTATAATAATCAATTCTATCTATCATCTGATTAATCAGTCGCAATAATTTTTCGCTTGGAGTAATTTGGTGAAAAATTTCTCCGCAACCATTCTTAGCAAAAATTTCAGCATGATGTTGTTGTTCCCGGCCCGATGACCACGGTAACGGTATAAACAAGGCTGGTTTTTTTAGGGCTAAAAGCTCGAAAAAAGTATTTGCTCCAGATCTTCCTATAACTAAGTCAGCTTTGTCATAAATATAACCTATTTGGTCATCAAAAAAATGTTTTGCTAAAAAATATCGAGATTGTAATTCGTTTGGCAATTGATTTCTTAAATTTATCAAATCTTCATAATCATGATACTCTTTCGTATCACCTACTTGATGTATAACAATATAACAATTTAACAATTCAACAATGATTTTTTTAATATGTATATTGATGCTATGCGAACCCAACGAACCTCCAGTAATATAAATGACTGGTAGGTTTTTTTTTATTTCAAATGGTTTTTTCTCGATCTTGAAGATAGATTGCTTAATTGGATTACCGGAAACATATGTTTTATTAGCTGGAAAATTACTTTTTACTTCATCAAAAGAAACAAATATTTTTTTTGAAAAAAAACCAATAAACTTATTTGCTAAACCAGGTTTAATTGTCTGTTCATGAGTAAAAACTGGAATTCGAAATATATAAGCCCAAAATACAATAGGTAGCGCAAGATAACCGCCAAACGACATAATATAATTTGGTCGATATCTATTAATTATAAAAAAAGCTTTAAAAAATCCTATTGGAATCTTGAATATTCCGATTAATGAAGATAATGTTATTACTCGAGTCAATCTGCCAGATTCTAAAGAAATAAAGTCCAAATTTTTCTTACTAATTTCTTTATATTCCAAAGATAGGGTTCGCTCTCGATCAGTTGGATATTTACGTCCGACAAAAATTACATCGACTCCAAATTTTTTTATTTTTTCAATTTCTTCAATTAAGGCCAAAGCTGGGGCTAAGTGACCACCGGTTATTAAGAGCTTCATAAATTAAGTAAAAATTTAAAAGGCAAAAATAGTGTCATTCCCGCGAAGGCGGGAATCCAGACTAAAATCACCATATAAATTATTATAATGTAATTATAGACTGGATCCCCTCCTACGAGGGGATGACAAAATAAAAACCTAATTTTAAACTTTAACTCGCCTTTCAATATTCAACATAATTCCTATTAATGCAAATGATATTAGCAAATTACTTCCTCCATAAGATAAAAATGGAATTGGTACTCCAACAATAGGGAAAAGACCTGTCATTCCTGCCAAGTTAATAATAAACTGTAAATTAAAAAAAGCAAAAATACCTATTACTATCAATCTAGAAAGCCTATCCGGGACTAGTCTTATTAAATGATATATTTTATAAACAAAAATAAAATATAAACTAATTAAAATTAGACCACCAATAAAACCGTACTCCTCGCCAATGATCGCATAAATTGAGTCTGTGTGTGCTTCCGGTAAAAATAAATATTTTTGACGTGATGCTCCAAATCCCCTTCCAAAAAATCCGCCAGAAGATAAAGAAATAAAAATTTGATTGATATGATATGAAATTCCTAAAGGATCTATAGAGGGATTAAGAAAAGCCAGTAAACGATTAAATCGATATGGAGATAATTTTATTAAAAAATAAATGCTGATAACCGAACCGCCAAAAATATAAACAAAATCCATAAAATTAGCTCCAGAAAAATAATAAATTATTAGGCTAATCAAAAAAATTATTATGGCTGTCCCCATATCAGGTTGTAAAATAATTAAAAAAACTAAAAAACTAATTAAGGTAATAAAAGGTAAGAATCGTTTTTTTTCTTTGACTGAAAACCATGAGGATAAATAAATTATTACAGAAAATTTTGCCAGTTCTGTAGGTTGCAAACTAAAAAAACCAAAATCAATCCATCGTCTTGCCCCGCCTATTTTTGAACCAACGCCAGGAATGAGGACTACTACGAGTAAAACGATTGTGAAAATTAATGAAATAAAAGAAAGAAAATAAAGTTTTTTATAATCAAGGAAGGAAAAAATAGTCATTATGATAAGTCCTAGAAAAATCCAAACTGCCTGTGACTTTAAATAATGCAGGCTGTCACTAAACTGCCTAGCGCTATTGACAGCCGATGCTTCAAAAATAAATACTAAACCAACTAAAGATAGAATTAAAGGAATAGTTATTAAGGGCAGAAAGAATTTATTACGGATAAATAATTTTTTAAACATTGTAAATTAATTATAACACTCATTGTGTCATCCCCGTGAAGACGGGGATCCAGTCTATAATTACATTTTTTCAGCGCCCCTTGACAAGTAGTAATAGTAGTAGTAGAATCCTATTCATGCCGTTACAAGAAGAATATGAAAAAATTATATTCCAGGGCCGTGGTGGTTGTTTAGATGCTTTAGTCACTTTTATGAGTTTTGGTAGTTTAGGAATTCGAACTACTGTTTTTCAAACAACTTTAAAACAGCTTGTGGAAGATGAACGTGGATTTGCTTCTCTAGAAGGAACTTCAACTGAAGTTATGTTAAGAGAAATGAAGCCTAGATCAACATATTTTGGTCCAAGAACTGAAAGAAAAATTATTAAAACCCCAAAAAATAAACTCACTTCATAAACGCGATCATCAGACCGAAGATGACGAAAATAATTGAGATCAGCCATAAGCGCATGACTATCTTTGGCTCTTCCCAGCCTTTGTGTTGAAGATACAAATGAAATGGAGCAACCGGTAAAAGTTTTCTATGAAAATATCTCCTACCCACAATTTGAATTAAGGACGATCCTATTTCGATAATAAAGACTCCTCCAATAATTGGAAGGGCAAAAGCTTTTCCTAAAATTAGACCAATGACGGCAAAAGTGGCCCCGAAAGATAAAGATCCTGTGTCCCCTAAGAAAATTCTGGCCGGATAAATATTAAAATACAAAAAAGCCATTAGTCCTCCAAGCCAAGCTGCAATAAACAATGAAGTCGGGACATCAAGAATTGATCGGGAAATCACCCAAAAACCGACTAAAGCAAAAAGCAAAATTCCGCTTGCTAATCCGTCTAATC
>JBBTYO010000015.1:0-2124 GCA_038061735.1 Patescibacteria group bacterium | reverse complement strand
TGTCATTCCCGCGTAGGCGGGAATCCAGACGTTCCTGGATCCCCTTCTTCAAGGGGATGACACAGTATTTTATTTGTTATCATTAACCTATGTGTGGAATTTACGGAATTATTAACGACAAAAACAATCGGGCTGCCCAAACCGTTCTTGAGGGTTTGAAAAAACTGGAATACCGCGGTTACGATTCCTGGGGTGTTTCAATCATTCCTCAAAACCAAAAAGAAATTCAGGTCGATAAACATATTGGGAAAATTGGTGAAGCAATAACAAACTTACCTCCCGGATTAATTGCTTTAGGTCATACCCGCTGGGCCACCCATGGTGGAGTTACTGATAGCAATGCTCACCCGCACCTCGATTGCAATAAAAAAATTGCCGTTATTCACAACGGCATTGTTGAAAATTATCAAGAAATCAAAGAAGAGTTAATAAAAAAAGGTCACCAATTTGTTTCTGAAACCGATACTGAAGTGATTGCCCATTTAATTGAAGAAAAATCAAAATCTAAAAAAATCAATGAAGCAATTTTTGAAACTTTTAAACTATTAAGAGGTTCAAATGCCATTGCTGTTTTAGATTTTGATTCAAAGACAATTATTGCCTGCCGTAATGGCTCTCCTTTAGTTGTTGGCTTGGGAAAAAATCAATATTTTCTTGCTTCTGACGTTCCGGCATTTTTGAAGGAAACAAATAAAGTCTATTTTTTAAGTGACGGTGAGGCAGTTGCTTTGAATAAAGATGGAGTAAAACTTTTTGACCTTGAAACTGAAAAAGAAAAAAAACTTATTTCTCAAATTCTTGACTGGAAAATGGAAGATGCCGAAAAAAGCGGATTTCCCCACTTTCTTCTTAAAGAAATTTATGAACAACTAAAAACTATTCCTAAAACGACTTCTATTAACGAAAAGGAAATAAAAGAGTTGGCTGAAAAAATTAATTCAGGATACAAAGTTGTTTTAACGGGATGTGGAACAGCTTCTTATTGTGCTTTGGCAACTAAATATTTTTTTGCCCAGCAAGGGATAGACGCTCAAGCAATTCCATCTTATGAATTTATGCCTTTTTCAAAATTTATTGATAAAAAAACGATTGTGTTTGCCATTTCGCAATCGGGTGAGACGGCCGATACTTTAATTGCTGTTAAAGAAGCTAAAAAAAGAGGTGCTGAGGTTGTTGCCGTTATCAATGCCCGCGGCTCAACTCTCGAAAGATTAGCTGATACGGTTTTATTTGTTGGAGCCGGACCGGAAATCGCTGTCGTTTCAACGAAAGCTTTTACCTCTCAGCTGTCAACGCTTTACTTTTTAACTATGGCCGTCACAAATAAATATAAAGAAGGAAAGGAAAAAATAATTAATTTGAGTGAGGTTCTGACAAAGTGGTTCAATGATCAGTTAACTAGTCAACTGATAATGTTGGCTAAGAAATTAATGGATGAAGAACATATATATTTAATTGGAAAACATATTAATTATCCAGCTACTTTAGAGTTTGCGCTCAAGATCAAAGAAACAAGTTATGTTCACGCCGAACCGTTTGCGGCTGGAGAATTGAAACATGGAGTGATTACTTTAATTCAAAAGGGGACTCCTTGTTTTGTTTTGGCATCAAATGATGAGATTAAAGATGAAGTTCTTTCCAGTGCCGCCGAAATCAAAGCCCGCGGGGGACTTATCATCGGCGTTGCTCCATTTGAATCAAATGAGTTTGATATTTTAATAAAAACTCCCGATCTTAAAGAGTTGACAATATTTGCTAATATAATCGTTGGGCAACTACTCGGATATTATTTAGGAGTTGGCCGTGGAGCAGATCCTGACAAACCCCGAAATCTAGCGAAAAGCGTGACGGTAAAGTAAAAAAAATTTACTTGAAAGTGAAAGTATTTACAAACATAGCGTAGTTCACTGGCGTTTCTTTTGATCCTGCTGGTACAAATTTCCATTCTGAATTTACAGGACGAGCGCCAAATTCCTTAACTTTATCAGAAACAAAACCAGTTAAACCACTGACATCGTCAGTTCCTTCTAATTGTCCATAACTCTTTAATAAGAGTATCCCTAAACTAGTACTTCCAACCGGATTTCTATCAGTTAATTCAGGTTTAATAGTTTTAAAAGATAT
>JBBTYO010000014.1:0-6974 GCA_038061735.1 Patescibacteria group bacterium | reverse complement strand
GCGTAGTCGCTGTATCCTGATTTTATTAACGCTTGAGCAGAAATTAGAGCTCCGGTCGCGGCTTTGCAGGCAAATTCCGTATCATAAGCTAAGTAATTTTTTTCAATTCCTAAAAATTCCGCTAGTATTGTTGAGGCAGGATTGACCGCATATGGATGAGTCTCTGACCCAAACAAAACAACTTTAATTTTATTTCTATCAATTTTCACTTCTGATAAAGCCGAAGACGCAGACTCAAATCCCATCGTAAGAGAATCTTCATCAATTCCGGCAACTGCTTTTTCCTCAACTAATAAGGATCTTTTAACATCGTCAGGATTTTTTCCCCAAACCTTGGCAATCTCACCTGTCTTAATTCTATATTTGGGAATATAAAAACCGTACGAAACGATGCCAACCATAAAAAATATTTCTGAAAATTTTAACGCCCTAATTTCTCATGTGCCGTTGCAAGCGAACCTTGGGCAAGTGATGCCAGGAGTGATATTTCCCCTGCTAAGACCGCACCGCTCAAAACCTCAGCCAATTGAATTGAATTTTTTGCTCCGATGATCGATAGTGCTTCTTGTTTAGTTTTGAGTTTAGTCCCACCCCCAACTGTACCGATCATCACTGAAGGCATATAGACAGAAACGTATAGATCACCATTTTTGATAACTTTGCACGTAGTTATTCCCATGCTTCCTTCAACCACATGCGCTAGATCCTGTCCAGTAGCAGCAAAAAAAGCGGCCACAATATTGGCAAAATGAGCATTAAATCCTAAAGATCCACTCATCGCCGACCCAATCATGCATTTAGCCAGCCAAGCTTCAAAAAATTTCTCCGGTGTTGTTTTTAATACTTCCTTTACGACTTCTTTTTTTAAAACTACTTCCGCCCAAACTTTTTTTCCTCGACCGGATAAAAAATTTGACCAAGCCGGTTTTTTATCAACACAAAAATTACCGCTGATTGATAAACACCTGACCGATGTTTTATTTTCTATTAACTGAGATATTGCAGCAGTAGCAATCGTCACCATATTCATCCCCATAGCCTCACTTGTCTCAAAATAAAATCTTACATAAACATATGTTCCTGCCATCCTTGTTCCTAATTTTTTTAATTTTAAATAGGAAGAAGTTTTTTCCGCCTCGGCTTTTAATAGTTTTAAATTTTCGTCAAGCCATTTTTTTAAGTTCATGCTTTCTGTTAATCCGTTCGTTTCAAACACTGGCCCTCTAGTTGTGCCTACATTTTCAACAAATACTGTGACCCCACTTGAAAGATTAATCGCCTTACAGCCGCGGCTGACTGAGGCAACCAATGCTCCTTCAGTCGTAGCTAAAGGAACATAATAGTTATTATTATTAACCTTCAACGGGCCGGCAACTCCCAAGGGTAAAATAGTTGCTCCAATTAAATTTTCACAATGAATTATTTTTTCATCATCAACGTAGGCTTTAGAAATATTCTCCAGTTTTATTTTCAGACTTTTTTCTATATATTCGCGTCTCTCTTTGGTTGACTTAAAATCTTTGAGGTTCATATATTTATTAGTCGGATTAAAATCAATAATCATTCATGATATAATTTCTCAATGGATTACTACCAAAAAAAACTGTTCGTTGCTGAAGTTGATAAAGATGATAATATCGTTGGAAAAATTGAGCGTTGGCAAGCACACAAAGAAGGTATCCTTCATCGCGGATTTACGATGATATTAATGTACCAAAATAAAATTGTTCTTCAACACCGAAAACATCCAGCTTTTGACGGTTATTCTGATCTGACATTTTCTTCTCACCAGATATATGCTGATAATGAACTTCAAACCGACTTGGAGGCAATTTACGCAACTCTAAAAAGAGAATGGAATGTTGTTGAATCCGGAATCGTAAACGAACCGAAATATTTAGACAAATTTTATTACAAAGCCAAAGATCCGAATAGTGTTTTTACCGAACATGAAATTGATTATATTTATCTGGCAGAGTTAAAGAATCTTCCAACTCCAAACCCAGACTTTGCTTATGGTTTTGAACTTACTAATAAGTTTCAAATAAATAGTTTTAAGTTAGCACCATGGGTAAATCAAATTATTGGTTTAATATAAAATACCACTATGTCATTCCCGCGTAGGCGGGAATCCAGGACTTCTGGATCCCCGTTTTCACGGGGATGACCAAACAACATTATATAAACGGGACTCTGAACAGTTTAAATTGATACAAAATTATTGAATATGGAATAAACCAAATTAAATAAAAAATAATCATAAAAATAATTTTAAAAAAATTCTGCCTTGAAGAAAATCTAATCGCCAAATAAAAAAGTATAATCTTCCAAATCAATAAGCTCAAAGAGTAAGCAGTAAAAAAAACACTAAACCCTTTTCCTAAGAGAGAAAATGTGCGAGGAGGCGGCAAAAAGATAAATAAAACTGATGTTGACAAAAACCAAACTAAAGTTGGCAATAACGAGTATGAGAACGTAAATAAAAAACTTGAAAAAGTAATTTCTTTTTTGTTCTTACCAAATAGTTTTGATAAAAAATAAAAAAAGATAATCGTTAATAAAAAGTTAATAATAAATGATACGTATATAAACGTAGCTGGATATATTTTCTCTCTTAAATAATAAATAAATTTAAAATAAATAAAAATTAGACCTATGATAATCCCAGGTTGCCAATAGTCTTTTTCTAAAGAAATTTTGCGCATTATTTTATATGGATCTAAAATCAGCCCAATAAATCTATTACATAGAAGCAAAAATGAAGTTAAGAAATTGACCAATATTTTTTTAAAATCCATATTGGAGAACTGTGACTAACTTAATCAAAAATCTTCCAAGTAAAAAATACAGAGTGACCGATACTAAAAAAGTAAGTGGAATTATGTAGATAAACGGCATTACTTTGAAATAAGTTGTAATTTTTTTAAAATAATAAGTTAAGGCACTTGCTCCCAAATTATTTGGTTCAATTGAGAAAACTTCATTCATCTTACTTTTTAAACGCAGATTTATTGATTTCATAATTCCTTGTTAAATACTTTGATAAAACTTCTTCTGGCCCGAAACAGCAGACTTTCCGTTGCTTTAAAATTCATTTTTAGTTTTTCAGAAATTTCCTTAATTTTAATTCCCTCTATATACTTTAGTCGTAAGATCAAACTATAATCATTCGGAAGAGATTCAATTACTTTTGATATTTTTTCTTTTAATTCTTTTTTATCAATCTCTTCATCGATAAAAACTACCTTTAAACTTTCGACTATAAAGGAGGGTAGTCTTGAAAAAAGTATATTTTTTATCTTCTTTTTTCTAATTTGATCAACTATTTTATGTTTGGCAATCGAGAACAAAAAAGTTTTCAAGGAAGACTGAAAGCGAAAGTCACGCAAAGCTTCAATAAAATCCAAAAAAATATCTTGAGTCAATTCTTCGGCAGTTTGATAGTTATTGATTTGTGATTTAACAAAGTTGAAGATTGAAGGGTGATATTTTTTGTAAACATAAAAAAGCGCCTTTTCATCTCTATCGATTATTTTCTCAAGAAGTTCCTTTTCATTTAAATTAATCTCCATGACTATTATTTTATCACTTTTTCATAGCCTCCGCACCCATGATATAGCCAATGAGCTGTTCGAGTGACAGTTGTTGTTGAAACTTTTAATTTTTCAGCAATGGCTTTGTATGACATTCCTAATTTTAATAGTCTAGCCATTTCCAAACGATTGGCAAATTCTTCAAGTTCCTTAATTGTCAAAATATCTCTTAAAAAATTTAATGATTCCTGTTCCGTCTTTAACTTTAAGAAGGCGTTGGCTAGCGCCTTCTCCTTTTCGTTTTTTGGTTTGTACGGTTGATAAGTATCCATAAAATGATTATATCACTTGACAAATGAATATTCATGTATTATCATGTTAACATGTTAATATATAAATTTATTGACTTTATAAACTCTTGTTCCCATCATCCCCTGCCTCAGGCGGGGTCGCCTTTTATGTAATAAATTATTAATTGAATATTATTACTCTACCCCGCCCAAATGGCGGGTTTTTCTTTGGTGATTGTGGCTCAATTAATTTTTTTATAAAAATTATGAAAAATGAAAATCTAAAATTAGCAATTCAAAAAAATGGACGTCTCACTGAGGACGCTGTTAGTTTTTTGCGATCAGCTGGATTGCAGTTTGAGAACTATAAACAAAAACTTTTTTCCAGTTGTAGAAATTTTCCATTGGAAATTGTCTATGTCCGCGATGATGATATTCCTGACTATGTACGATCGGGAGCTGTTGATCTGGGTATCGTGGGTCAAAATATTTTGAATGAATCAAATAAAGACGTAAAGAATATTATTAATCTTAATTTTGGTATTTGTTCCCTATCGATAGCAATTCCTAAGAATTCAAACATAAAAGTTATTAAACAACTTATAAATGCCAGAATTTTTACTTCATACCCTAATTCAACCGAGAAGTATTTTAAGAAAAAAAACATTCAGGTTAATATTTTAGCTGTTTCCGGATCTGTAGAAATTACACCGGCTTTAGGAATAGCTGATGCGATAGTCGATTTGGTTGCAATCGGGCAAACCCTCGCTTTAAATAACTTAAAGGTTTTTGAAAAAATATACGATTCACGGGCTACTTTAATAACCAAAAAACAAAATAATTTATCAGAGGAGAAACAAATATTGATGCAAGAACTAATTAAACGTTTTAAAAAAATCATATGAAAGTAATGAAATTGAAAGATTTATCACAGAAAGATTATCAAAGAATTGTCAATCGCTCTGCCGGGACAAATCGATTTATTATGCCGGTTGTAAGAACGATCATGGAAAAAGTCCAAAAAGAAGGAGACAAAATTATTATTGAAAAATATCAACAAAGATATGGAAAAGAAAACTACCTATCAATCCAGGTAACACAAGCTGAAATCAAAAAAGCTTATTCTGAAGTCGATGATTCAACGATCAAAGCCTTAAAACAGATGATAAAAAATGTCACCCTTGTTCAAAGGGCCCAGTTAACAAAAAGAAGAGACGCAACGGTTGGATCAGAAAAAGGAATAAAAGTCTGGAGAGAGTGGCGGCCGATTGAAAAAGTCGGATTATATATTCCCGGTGGAAAAGCCATCTATCCGTCTTCGGTTTTGATGACGGCCATCCCCGCTCAAATCGCCGGATGCAAAGAAATCATCATGTGTTCTCCACCTCGTGGCGACGGACAAATTCCTTCGGTGACTTTAGTCGCCGCCGATATGATTGGACTAAAAAAAATATATAAAATCGGCGGTGCCGAAGCGATTGCCGCTATGACTTACGGAACGGAAACAATTTCTAATGTTTATAAAATCTTCGGAGCCGGTAATTCTTACGTGACCGCCGCCAAAATGATCGCTCGGGAAATTATCAGCATCGATATGCCAGCTGGACCTTCCGAAGTTTTTATCATTGCTGATGAAACAGCAAACCCAACTTTTATTGCAGCTGATTTATTAGCAGACGGTGAACACGGAGAAGATTCAGCTTGTGTTTTGGTCACAACATCAAAATACACGGCTGAAATGACAATTTGCGAAATTAAAAAACAATTACCAAAATTAGCAACAAAAAAATATGCCGAAGAATCTCTAAAAAGATATGGACTTTTTGGAGTAGCTCAAACGATGCAGGAGGTGATTGATTTTACCAATGAATATGCGCCGGAGCACTTGGAGATAATGACAAAAAGCAACCGTTTGATTGCTAAACAAATAAATAATGCTGGTTCAATATTTTTAGGCGATTGGACAACAAAATCCAGTGGAGATTATGCAACCGGTGCTAATCACGTGCTACCTACCGGAGGTATGGCTAAAATGTATCCGCCTCTCGGAGTTGATGCATATGGCAAATGGATGCAAGTCCAGGAATGTACAAAAGCAGGATTAAAAAAAATTAAAAAAACAATTGAAGTTATGGCCGATGTTGAGCAATTACCAGCTCACAAAAACTCAGTTTCAATTAGATTTATAAGTTAATAAATATTTATGAAAAATAAAATATTGTCAGAAATGGCACAAAAAATTACCCCTTATCAGTGGGCAAAAAATGTTGGACCGGAAATATTAAGATTTGATACTAACACTTTGCCCAGTCTTCCGCCGTGCGTTAACAAATTTTTAAAAGATTTAGTCAACAATTGCCCGATTAACGAATATGGAGACCCCTCATATATAAAATTAAAAAAATTAATTTCTAAATATGAAGAGGTTCCTGAAAATATGATTACGATCACCAACAGTGGCGATGAAGCTCTTGATATTATTGGAAAAGCCTTTTTAAATGACGGTGACTATTTTTTAATTCAGCCGCCTACTTATGAAATATTTAAGTCACAGTGTGAGATTAATCGAGGAAAAGCAATTGAAGTTCCCCTATTAAAGGAAAATTTTAAATCTGACATTAAAAATGTTATAAAGGTATTAAAAAACACTCCCATTAAAATAACATTTGTTTGCAATCCTAACAATCCCACTGGCACTATAACAAAACTCGAAGAAATTGAATTAATTTTAAAAAATACATCGGGAATTGTTTTAGTTGATGAAGCCTACAGGGAATTTTATGGAGTTACTTGTGTTCCTTTACTATCAAAATATAACAATCTCGTTATTTTGCGGAGTTTTTCAAAATTCGGAGCCATGGCCGGAGCCAGAGTTGGCTATTTGCTTGCCAACAAAAAATTGAGTCAAGTATTTGATGCTATTCGATTTCCACTTGGAGTCAGTTATTTTTCCTGTAAATTAGCGGAGAAACTTCTTGAGCTAGATCAAAACTGGATTAAAGAACAAACAAAGATGATTAAAAATGAAAGAGAAAGACTTTCTCAATTGCTTGAGAAGCTTGGTTTTTTTGTTTACCCTTCCCAAGCAAATTTCATCTTAGTTGATTTTGGTAAAAAAGCCAAAGAAATTTGTCAAAAACTTAAAGAAAAC
>JBBTYO010000013.1:0-6101 GCA_038061735.1 Patescibacteria group bacterium | reverse complement strand
AATATGTTCGATTTATGCCATTATAAACGTCTTTATTTTTTTGTCAAGTTGAAAAAATATACTAATTCAAAAAATGATATTTTAGTCTGGATTCCCGCCTTCGCGGGAATGACAGGGGGATAATGATATAATGATAGTCATGGACTTAATTAAGTTTTTGATTGACTTCATAATTCATATTGACGTGCAACTAGGAACAATTATTTCAACCTACGGTTTGGCAACTTATGCAATTTTATTTTTGATTATTTTTATGGAAACGGGGTTAGTCTTTACACCTTTTTTGCCAGGCGACTCTCTACTTTTTGCCGCCGGAGCTTTTGCAGCTCTCGGTTCATTAAATATTTGGGTATTATTTTTTCTTTTGGCAACTGCTGCCGTCCTCGGAGATACAGCAAACTATTGGATTGGGTATTTCTTCGGAAAAAAAATTGTTGCCCATCCAAAAATTCCCATTGATGAAGGTCACATTGAAGAAACTCAAAAATTCTTTCACAAACATGGGGGTAAAACCATAATTATGGCTCGTTTTATGCCATTTATCCGTACATTTGCTCCTTTTGTGGCCGGAGTAAGCAGGATGGATTATAAACAATTTTTTTTGTATAACGTAATTGGTGGTTTACTTTGGGTAGCCATCGCTACTTTTGCCGGATATTTTTTCGGTAATATGGAATTCATTAGGAAAAACTTTTCATTGGTAATTTTTGGGGTAATAATTATATCTTTACTTCCGATAGTTTTTGAAATTGCTAAAAAAAAGTTAAAGAAATAGGCTGTCATCCCCTTGAAGAAGGGGATCCAGTCTATAATTACATTATAAAAACAAATAAGGTGATTTTAGTCTGGATTCCCGCCTCCGCGGGAATGACAACTATCCACTTTTTTGATTTAATTTAAATATATGCTGTTTATAGTTGCTACTCCAATCGGCAATCTTGACGATCTCTCTCTCCGCCAGGCAAAGACTTTAGCCTCATCTGATATTATTTTAGCTGAGGACACGCGGTCGGCCAAAACATTGCTTGATGCAATTAAGGTCCGTTTTAACATACCTATCGTTTGCTCAACTGTTTGGTCTTACTATAAGGAAAAAGAATTTCAAAAACTGCCGGAAATAATAGATCTGTTAAAACAAGAAAAAAATATTTCTTTAATTTCTGAAGCCGGCACTCCCCTCGTTTCCGACCCTGGTTATTTATTGGTTAAAAGTTGTATACAACGAAATCTTCCAATTACCGTTATCCCCGGACCATCGGCGGTAACAACCGCCTTAGTTTATTCCGGTTTTAATCCGCAAGAACACATGTTTCTCGGCTTCTTTCCCAAAAAAGAATCACAAATGTATCAATTAATCAATAGATTGAAACAGATAAAAACTATCTTTCCGGATATGGTCTTTGTCTTTTACGAATCTCCCCTCAGAATTAATGCAACACTTCAATCGTTTAATCGATTAAAGTGGAATGTTAAGGTTGTTATTTGCCGCGAGATGACGAAAAAGTTTGAGGAAATTGTCCGGGGGCCGATTGATGAACTATTAAAAAGAGATTATAAAGGAGAGATTACGGTCGTTATTAAATAAAGCTAAATTTAAAAATTATTTTGATTTTTATTTTCCCTTCTTTTTTTTGGGTGCTACAGCTGCTTTCTTTTTTGCCTCATATTTTTCCAGGCCAGCTGCCAATTTTTCCATTTGATCTACATTAACATCAGTCCAAAGAGAAGGTTTACTAGATTTTCCTTGACCTTTTATTACTTCCTGTACTTTCTGTTCGGGTTTTAAATTTGGATCAGTTGATCCTATTGTTTCATCTAACATTTTTTAATCACCTCCTTCGGATTAACTATATGAGAGTCTACTACTACTACTAAAAGTCAAATCCGTGTATTCGCTCACTTAAAATGTTACCGAAACTGAATCGTTCGCTCAAATAATTTTGTTACCGTAAATATGTCATTCCTATGAAGACGGGAATCCAGTCTATTAGTTCATTTTAAAAATGTAATTTTAGTCTGGATCCCCTCCTACGAGGGGATGACAAAAGTATTTTTTATACTGAAGTAAAACCTTGAGGAATTTTTTTGATTAGATGATTATTGATTTCAATATTTTAACAGATCTGTCCATTAGCTTTTTTTCATCTTCTGATAAAGGCACTTCAAGAATTTTTTCGACTCCGTTTTTTCCGATCACACAGGGAACACTGATGGAAACATCTTTTTGTCCATACTGGCCAGTAAGGGGAACGGAGATGGGATAAACCCTTTTTGTATCTCTCAAAATTGCACTGACCAATTGATTAATAACCACGCCGATTGCATAATAAGTCGATCCTTTGGCGGCTATAATTGTTCCCGCAGCTGTTTTTGCTTTTTTGAAAGCATCTTGAATTTTGTCTGTAGAAAAATCCTTCATCGTCGCTAATGGCTGCCCTCCAATATCAGCATGAGAAATCGCCGGGAATGAACTGTCACCGTGTTCCCCTAGTACATAAGCGTGTATATTTTTTGGATTTATTCCTAAGAGCTCGGAAAGGTGGAATCTAAAACGGGCTGAGTCTAAACTTGTTCCACTGCCAAATATCCTTCCCTGCGGTAATTTTAATAGCTGACTGGCCTGATAAGTCAAAATGTCAACCGGGTTTGTCACCATGATGATCACGCTGTTTGGTGAATATTTTATAACTTCAGGAAGAATTGTTTTAATCACTTCAAGATTGCTTTTTACCAAATTAAGTCTCGATTCGCCCGGTAGTTGGGCTCGTCCGGCCGTAAAGACAATTACGTCGCTGTCTTTTAAATCCTTGTATGATTCTGCTGCAGTTATTTTTGTTGTTCCTAAAAAAGTTAAACTATGTTGAAATTCAAGCTGTTCACCTTTCATTTTATCGGTGTCACGATCATAAAGGACTAATTCCCCAACGGTATTTTTTAGGATCATGGCAAAAGCGGCACTCATTCCCACGTGTCCACCGCCAATGATAGAAACTTTTCCATTCATAAAATGAGTATACAGAAGTTAAGGTGCAATTCTTATATAAATATTTTTTGAATCCGAAAATGAAGTTAATATTTTGTAACCTGCTAAATTTTCTTCAAAATTTTTAATTGACTCCAATCTTCCATTCCAAGGAATTATCAGTTTTGGTTTATAAGTATTGATTATTTTCTTAAAATTTTCTTGTGTTAAACTGTTTGATCTGATCCTCACCTGGGAAATATCAGACAGTTCCGGTGGTGGTAGTCGGCCCGAAAGACCGTTTAAAATTTCCTCGTCGCTAACAACAACATCATCAACGCTTGAATATTTTCTGATAATCTCAATGGCCTTTTGTTGTTGATTATTGATAAGATTTGAAGAAGATTTAGTTGTTTGATAAATCCGATTACTTAAAGAGGTAACTAAAACAATTATGATAATTGATTTAAATAATTTTTTGTCACTGAAGAAATATCCAGCTACTTGAGAAAGCAACAAAACCATTGGTACAGTCAACATAACTAAATGATGAGGAAATAATGGACGATAAAAGATAAATATTGTCAACACAAAAATACTCCAGATAAAAATAATATTTATTGGATATTGAAGATTCTTTTTTTTAAAAAAACTCAAAATTAAACATCCAAAAATAATAATTGACAGAACAATATCTTTTTTTAAGTAATCAAATAATAAAAATGAAGTTGACGAAGTTGCCGCTGCTTGAAATCTAAGTAAAACTGAATTATAGAAAACTTCTTTTATTCCAAATGGAAGAATAAAAAAAATAAAAAATCCTAAACTTACTGCAAAAAATATCAGTAACAGATCTTTAATTTTTTTAAAAGTTATCGCTTTCTCTTTAGACAACAAAAATAAAGCAAAGAAAAAAGAAGGGAAAAAAGTTATATCAAATTTGGTCCAGAAAGCTAAGTTTAAAAAAAATATTGAGAATACAAACCAGTGTAATCGAAAAGATTTACCAAATCTTATTAAAGAAGCAAAACTTAACAGTGAAAAAGTGGTGATCAAAATATCTGATTGAAAACTTAATGTCTGATTATGATAAGATGGAATAAGAAATAATAAACTGACCGCCAATAAACCAGCCCATTTATTTTTTAATTCAAAGCCGAGCCAAAGGATCGCTAAAATTCCAACGAAAGACCAAAGATTGATCGTCAGACGCGCTGCCTGAAGTGTCTTTCCAAACAAAACAAATCCCGGATAAACGCTCAATAAAAAACCTGGAGGCTGGGAAAAATATGTTTTTTTGTAAGCAGGATTTCCTTTATTAACGAGTAAGAATGAGGTCAAATAAATTCCCTCGTCATTCTCGGTAACCGGCCGGGTGATTAATTTAAATTGAGTGAAGAAAATTACTGAAAAAAAAATTACGGCAAAAATAATAAAGATTTTGTTTTTCATTATTGATATTCTACTATAATATCCATTATGGTTAAAAAGGTCTTAAAAGGACAAGTGCGAAACACAACATTTGATTTACTGAAAATTGTTCTTACTTTTTTAGTAGTCAATATCCATATTCGAAACGTTACTCATAGCAAAGTAAACTTTCTTGAAACTTATGGGTACTACGCTGTTCCCTTATTTGTTTCTCTGTCGTTCTTTCTGATGAGTAAATATTTTTCCCAAATAAGACTATCTATTTCAGTTTTGCTACCAAGAATAAAACGATTGGTTCTGCCGTTAATTTTTTGGTCCGGAATTGGATTTTTGTTAAAACCTAATTTAATTAGTATCAAAAATATTTTTCTTCAATTTCTGACCGGTAAAGTTGTCGACACGCCGTTATATTATTTAATAATATTAATTTGTTTAACATTTATTTTTTGGTTAATCACCTATCTGCCCTCCAAATTTAGAACGCCGCTATATATCGTAATTATTGTTATTGCGATTATTCTTGAATACACAGGAGTTAATACCCGTTTTTTTAATTTATTTGCTGATGAGGTTAGAAAAAGTTATGGCCAAATTGTCGAGTTAATAAAATATGCGTCTCTCGGAATGTTATTTAGAACTTTAGTAAACCAAAACAAAAAAAGAGTTATTTTATTTAGCCTTGTTGGGTCATCTTTATTATTACTATTAATATTTAAATTTCCTCAACCTTGGGGTTATAATTATTCGGGGGTGAAATTATTTTTAGGAACAATACTTGTATTATCTTCTATCCTATTAATTGGACAAGTAAATTTTTCAGAAAAAATCAATAAAGTTATTAATATATTCGCAAGTTATTCATTTGGAGTCTACTTATGTCATATAATATTTTTTGAAACATTGCTGCAAATTTTTCCAAACGTAAAAACATTTAATTCTTCGTATCCATTCATACTATTATTTAGTTACACAATAAGCTGTTATATTTTTTGTTTTCTTTTTGATCATTTAACTCTCAAAAAGCTTTCATTTTTGGTTAAATAGTCCAAGGTAATGAGGGGTATTAGAATTTTTTATACTGTGTATAGTTTTGAATAAGTGTGCTGAACATCAGCGCATTTTCAGCGTCAATATTTTTATCTAAATGAGCAAGAATTTGCTTGATATATGGTGCGACTATTTCTAACTTAACTTCATTTTTTCTTTTTAATGCCTCATCTAAAAAACGCAGTGCCATCGCATCTGATCCTCGATGTAATCCCAAAGCAACTCTTTTAAGATCACTTGCTAAAGATTCTAAAATAAATTTATTATTCATATAAAATTCTTAAAAAAATACTTAGTTAATTTTTCAAATTCTTGTCTTTTAGTTATATCTTGTATCTCATTGCTCATATTTCCTTGCTTAGGTCTAATATTAATCATTGAATTACAATCAATAATTTTTGTTTCTAGATCTATACCGCCTCCCCAAAGATCTTCCTGTTTAGATCCTTGATCCAATAAAATTTTTTCACTATCAAAATGTCTATTACACCCCGCAGAGCAAGTTTTATTTTTAATATCAATAACCGTTTTAATGTAGACGCTAAACAATTCACGAAGCTTCTTTATATCATCTTTTGTATAAGGTAGTTGTTGCGTTATGACCATGTCCGATTATACAACTTCCTAAGAACCTATTTTATCAAAAATAATTAGACCGAAC
>JBBTYO010000012.1:0-3333 GCA_038061735.1 Patescibacteria group bacterium | reverse complement strand
CCCTTGAAGAAGGGGATCCAGGAACGTCTGGATTCCCGCCTACGCGGGAATGACACTAGAACAAACCAATTTGATCGGGCTTCTTTTTAATTTCTTCTTTCTTCTCAACCTCTTTTATACTAAAAATTCTTTTTGTTAGCATATTCATTTGATACTGTGTCAGAAAATCTATTAACTTTTTATTGAAACCTTTAAACTTTAGTTTTTCAATATCTAAATCAATCTCAACATCGGTCATAATGGTTGCCAGCTTTTTAGAAAGATAAACGCTGTCTTTTTCTTTTTTCAAAATCTCTTTAACTTTTTCTGATTCAACCTTATCAATATCTTTATAAATTTGCTCAACAGTCCCAAAGGCATGAATTAATTTAGAAGCAGTCTTTGGTCCAATGCCGGAAGCTCCCGGATAGTTATCAGACGGATCACCGACTAAAGCTTTATACTCAATAATTTGATTTGGAGCAACATCAAGTTTTTTTTCTACTTCAGATTTATCAAAAATTTTTATATTTGCCAATCCCAGCTGAGGGGAGGCTACAAATACATTATCAGTTATTAGTTGAAAAATATCTTTATCTCCGGTAAGTATGACAACTCTAAATTTATTAGTTTCAAAAATCCTTGTGATTGTTCCAATTAAATCATCAGCTTCAAATCCGTCCTTTTCCATCCTTTCAATTCTGGCTGAGTCAAGTGCTTGTTTGACCAATGGGATTTGGATAATAAAATCATCATCGATCTTTGGTCTTTGACTCTGATATTCCTTAAATAATTTGTTTCTGAAAGTAGCTTTTGGTGTATCAAAGCAGGATATTAAATAATCAGGTTTAAAATCAACAATCACTTTATTGAGCATTGAAAGATATCCATAAACAACATTGGTGGGGGTTCCATCAGCAGACTTAAAAGGTGGCAGAGCGTGATAAGCACGATGCATAATGGCATTGCCGTCAATTATAAGAAGAGTCTGCATAAAATATTTAACCAATTAACTTTTTCCCAACTATCTTCTCAAATTCATCCTGATCGATACTTTCTTTTTTAATCAAAACATCAGCCACCTTGTCCATCAAATTCTTTTTAGATTTAACAATTTCAATTGCTCGGTTATATGCAGTCATAATAATTTTTTTTACTTCAGCGTCAATACTATTCATTACTTCTTGAGAAAGAACATTCTGTTCATAATAAGTTTTTCCCCATTCGGTTACATCGCGGGTTGGCCCAAAATTAATTGGCCCAAGAGAACTCATTCCATATTCAACAACCATAGCTTTGGCAACCTGAGTTGCTTGGTCAAAGTCGTTTGAAGCACCAGTAGTTATTTCGTTAAATATTATCTCTTCAGCCGCCCGCCCACCCATCATAACGGCAATTCGTTCCAATAAATTAGTTTTTGTTTCATGAAGTTTATCTTTCCCGGGAGGAATTAAAGTATACCCAAGTGCCATACCTCGTGAAACAATAGAAATCCGATGTACAGAATCGGTATGAGGTAAAAAGTGAGAAACAACCGCATGTCCTACCTCATGATAGGCGGTTAATTTTTTATCCAAATCAGACTGCAATCTCTTTTTTTCCGGACCAAGTTTTACTTTTGTGGCAGCGTCTTCAATATCTTCCATATTAATTTTTTCGCGAGCGACGCGTGCAGCCGAAATTGCTGCTTCATTTAACATATTTTCCAGATCGGCTCCGGAATAACCAACTGTGCGCCTAGCAACGCGGTCCCAATTAACAGATTCATCAAAAGGTTTATTTTTAGCATGAATTTTAGCGATTGCTTTTCGGCCTTCAACATCTGGGAAATCAACAATCACTCGTCTGTCAAATCGCCCCGGTCGAAGAAGAGCAGTATCTAGTAAATCTCCACGATTAGTTGCCGCAATGACAACTACCTGCTCGGTTGGATTAAATCCGTCCATTTCTACTAAAATTTGATTTAAGGTTTGCTCTCTTTCATCGTGAGATGGCATC
Source organism: Patescibacteria group bacterium (assembly GCA_038061735.1). Taxonomy (GTDB): domain Bacteria; phylum Patescibacteriota; class Microgenomatia; order UBA1406; family GWC2-37-13; genus GWC2-37-13. Next base: position 1,356 of record JBBTYO010000012.1, on the reverse strand, counting down.
ATACCAACTGATCTTGCCCGTCCAATTGCGTCAATTTCATCAATAAAAATTATTGAAGGAGCATTTTTTTTTGCAGTTGCAAAAAGGTCACGGACTCGAGCAGCCCCAATTCCAACCAACATCTCCATGAATTCTGATCCTGCAATAGAAAAGAAAGGAACATGAGCTTCACCAGCTACAGCTTTAGCAAGCAATGTTTTTCCACAACCGGCAGGCCCGACTAATAAAACACCTTTTGGAGTTCTGGCCCCAAGTTTTTTATACTTTCCTGGATTTTTCAAAAAATCAACAATTTCAACTAGTTCTTTTTTTGCTTCGTCTACTCCAGCCACGTCATTAAAAGTTGTTTGGGTCATACTTTTTTGAAATCTCTTTCCCCGATTTTGTCCAAAAGAAAAAACATTATCTTGAGCGCCTTTGGCTTGACGAAAAAGAAAGATAAAAAATGCGACGATTAATATCGTTGGTAAAATATTACCAATAATATTTGCCAAGCCCGTTGATCCTTGAGTGTCCTTGATATTAATATCAATTTTATCCGGATTAACGCCGGCATCTTTTAAGGTTTTTATAAAAGTTTCTCCAGCTTCTTTATAAGAAATTGATAAAGTATTATTTTTGTAATAAACAAGTAATTTATTATCAATAAGATCAATTTTTTTTATTTTTCCGTCTTTAGCTTCTTTGACGATTGTTGTAATAGATTTTTCCGGAGCAACTTGTTTTACTTCATTTGTAATTGAACGATACGCATAAAAAAGAAAGAGACAAACAAAAAAAATAACAAAAAAATTACGAAGGTTTATATTGAACTTAAATTGGGTAATTTTAAAGTTGCCATTTTTCTTAGCCATAATGGCTATTTTAGCAGAAAGTTTGATAAAATTAAGGACATCATTGTTGAATTGCTACATTGTCAATTGTTTCATTGTTATGAAAACGATAAAAATTAATAAAAATAATTATTTAGAAATCATTGATAAAACAGTAAAAATTCTTAAACGGGGAAGTTTGGTAGTTTTTCCTTCAGATACTGTTTATGGTTTGTTATGCGATGCCACTAACGAACGAGCGGTCAAAAAATTAATTCAATTTAAGAATCGTCCGGTAGGAAAACCAATTTCAGTTTTTTCCAATTTTGAATTAATTAATCAGTTGGTGACAATCAGCGATCAACAGTTAATAATTCTCAAACAAATTCTTCCCGGGCCATTTACTTTAATTTTACCGTCAAAACACAAGGTAAGTAAATTGCTAGAGTCAGAAATAAGAACTCTTGGAATTAGAATTCCAATGTATCGATACATCGAAGTATTAGTTAATATGTTTAAGAAACCGATTACAGCCACTTCAGCC
>JBBTYO010000011.1:0-70595 GCA_038061735.1 Patescibacteria group bacterium | reverse complement strand
AAAAATATTAATGAAATCTTAATTAATTAAGGATTAAAATATTTAATAATCAAATTTATTATAAAAGGAGGTGATAATATATGAAACATAATCCCACGGTGACAGCTAATGCGGTTGCAGTTACGACTGTTATAGTCTATGTAGTCTGTCGATTTTTAGTGGCGTTATTCCCTGAATTATTTTTAAATATTGCCCGATCATGGTTTCATGGAATAGATATTGGAAAAATTGCCTCTTTTGATCTAAGTACCTCATCGTTTATATTGGGTCTAGTTAGTTCTAGTTTGACCGCCTGGCTGGTTGGTTATCTTTTTGCCAAGCTTTATAATTATTTTTTGAAATCATAAAGATCCGAAACAGTATCTTGGCTGATTTTTGAAATTGTATTTCGGTGATATGACTGATACACTTTTTACTATTATTTATTTTTGTATTTTATGAAGCAAAATGAAAAGAAACATCCAAAGACTTTTATTTTAAGCACCGGTTTAAGAAATACTTTCAATAGAACTTATTCTTGGGCTTTGACAGTTTTTATAGCCTTAAACGTTCTTCTTCTTTACTATTTTTTATTAATTCAAAAAACAACCTGGGATTCCTTCTGGCAGTCAAACACGGCTTTTTATAGCTGGTCCCAAATAGTATTGAGTATTGTAAACGCCGTCTTAATCGGAGCCTCCGTATCAATGTTTTTTGAAGTAATTAAAGAAAAGAAAAAAATTTCGAAGACTTCTTTTTTGCAGACTTTTGCCTCGTTGCTTTTTTCGGCGGCCGCGACCGGCTGTTCTGTCTGTAGTGCCTTTCTCTTACCTCTTTTGGGAATTGCCGCCTCTTTGACGGCCTTGCCGTTTGGAGGCCTAGAAATCAAATTATTATCCGCTTTACTTCTTATATATACTATCTATGAATACGCAAAAATTACCAGTGGATTATGTAAAATACCAAGGGAAAAAGTTATTTCATTTGAGAGAGGTCAAATAGATCTTAAAATTAATAAAGAAACCTTACCTCAACTTTTACCCTTTTTGTTGCTAATAATATTTATTACCATCGTTTATACTCTTCCTCGGTTACCAAAAACTTGGCGTTTAGAAACACAGAGGAAGATCATGCCAACCACCGCTGATATCAAACAGGGTCAATCGGCCGGTATCTTTGCCCAGGTTAATCCTCCTGAAGGATACGAAATGAAAACTAAATATATTGATATTGGGCCACAGATGCTGGAGATGGGTGTCATTGATCTTGATAAATTCAAGCAAACATATGAAAAATCTGGTCAACCGTTGACCAAGGAACAGCTTGATATCTTAACCAAAGGTTCCAATAAAAAAATTAGAATCACTCCTGACAACTCTTATTTCCTTTTGAATTTCTTTTGGGCATTTGGTTTGGCCAACAAAACTAAGATTCTTGAAGAGGGAGATATGGTCAAATATGGTGAAGGCCAGGTAGGTAATTTTGCTTCAACCGGCGGTTGGAGCACTTTGACCAAAAGTGGCGACGCCATGGAATATTATTCAAAAAGAGCCATTGTCCCTTTAACAAAAGAACAGGAGGATTTAGTCAACAAAGTTGCCTCAGGCGTCTATCGACCGTGTTGTGGAAATTCCACCGCTTTTCCTGATTGTAATCACGGCATGGCCCTGCTTGGAGTCTTTGAACTGATGGCGGCCCAGGGGGCAACCGAGTCGGAGATGTTTCAAGCGGCCAAATATATTAACTCCTACTGGTTTCCAGGTACAGCCTTTGACACGGCCTTATATTTTAAAAATAAAGACGGAAAAGAGTTTAAAGACATAGACCCCAAAGTATATTTAAGTAAAGATGTTTTTTCGGCCTTTGGGGCGCAAACGGTAAAAAAATGGCTTATTGATAAAGGGATTCAGGAAAAACCCCCGGCTCAAGGCGGCGGTTGCGGAGTATAAACTCCTTCATAAAATCTTAATCTATAAACAATTAAAATTAACCAATGATTTTTAGCGCTAAAACAATCCAATATCTTATAATTTTTGCCATTATTTTTACTGTTATTAAACAATTGTTAATGAATCAGGTCATCTTAGCTTTTTCCAACGGAAGTTTGTCCATCTCTTCGGAACAAACTCCTAATGATAGTTTGGTAACATTAATTCTTCCAACGGAGAAAGATGAGATAAGACCATATAAATGGAAGAACGAAGATGTCACTCTGAAAAAATATGTGGACACAAATGGAAAGCAAATGGTTGAGATGGAAAAGGAAATAGCCGACTCAACTTTGACAAACGATCAAAAAAATAGACTGGCAAAACTTGGGAAATTACCACATCCTTGTTGCAACGCTCCAATTGATACGAAGGACTGTCTTCACGCCCAGGCGGTTATGGGATTGATCAAATATTTGATCACTCTTGGCTGGGATGACAATAAAATAAAACAGGAGGTACTGCTTTGGTATAAATATTGGTGGCCGAGACATTATGCAATTGCCGCCACATATTTGAATTCAAAAGGGACCGACCCTACCAAGGTAACCGTTGATGATTGGTTGAGCGAAAATTTGTCGACTGTCAGGTCAGAACAAATAATGATGCAGGCGTTAGGTAATAATTAATAATATTAAACAAATAAAAAGCGAGGAGGTGATTTTTTATGATTAATGACATTAAAGATGATAAGGTCACTATAAAATTTAATATCAATATGATTATTGTTGGAGCGCTGTCAATTTTAGTATTTGTATCGGTTATCCAAACGGTTACCTTAGCTAATTTAGTTGGAAAAAAACCAGCCAGTGCTAATGATAGTCAAACAGCCAATAACGGAAATTCCACTCTTCCGGCGGCCCTGAAAGATGTCCCGCAGCAGGTAGGCGGATGTTAATTTGCCAAATACTATGAAATTTGTATGTTTTTACCAAAAATTATTAGATTAGACTCAAAATGTCCCAGTGAGCAAGCGGGAAATCCTAATGCCAACTTAACGATAAAATATTTTTACTCCCCGGTTTGTTTTTGGTGCATATTGGAAGATCAGCACATAGATGAGCTTTTACAAAAAGAGGGACAGGCTTTCAAATTGGAAAAGTATAATCGGGAAGATTGTGATGACGTCATGCAAAAATATAAATTAAGCCTTACCCCCGGATTCGCATTTTCCACAAAAAAAGATTCGAAAGAATATACGGTTGACGGGTACATCTCCAAAGAAAATTTGGCCAAAATAATTTGCGATGTTACCGGTTACTGTCTAAAAAATGAAGACCCTAAACCTGCCAATGAAAAAAATCCCAAAGGTCAAAAGGTAATACTTAATTTTCAATAATTAATAAAGTGAATTATTTATACGCATTTATTTTAGGTATTTTATCGATAATCGGGCCATGCACGTTTGTGATGATACCAACAATTCTTAGCAAAGTTAAAGAATCATTTATACACGTTTTACTGTTCTTTTTCGGCATGTTTTCAGTCTTGATCGCTCTTGGAATCATTGCTTCCATCACCGGATTCATTTTTACTAACGCATTCAACCGGTATCTCTATTTTTTTGCTGGTGTGATTACTTTAATATCGGGATTGAATATGATAGGCGCAATAAAAATTGAATACCCACATTTGAAGGAAATTAGGAAAAGTTCTCATTCGTTTGTTGACGGAACCCTTCATGGAGGTGTCATGCTTGGATGCATTGGTCCCCAACTATCTTCGATACTATCTTTTATTATTGCCCAAAAAAATATTTTAAACGGAATATTAATGATAGTTTTTTATGGCGTCGGTTTTTTGGCGCCTTTTTTTGTGTTTGGTTTGATAATCACTGATCAAACATTCCAATCTAAAGTGGCAAACTACATGAACAGTGTCCAAAAATTAGGCGGCCTTTTGATGATGGGGGCCGCGACGTATCTTATTTATTTTTCATTTCAAGGATATATATGAAGATAAAGTTATTTATTTCAGGAATATTACTGGCAATTATTTTGATTATCTTATTTTATGCAAACAGTATAAAAAACTTTATAAACATAAAACTTTACCGCCAGCTACCAAACTATTCTTGCAGTGAAGGAGGTTTATGCATGAAGTGCTTTAAAGATGGAAACAGTTGTTAAAATTTTAAAACCGCTGGCTTGTGAGCGGTAGAAGGGTCTCGAACCCTCAACCTCTTCCTTGGGAAGGAAGCATTCTACCATTGAACTACTACCGCTGATATTTGTTTAGGAATATTATAACTGATATATTTAGCGGGGGATAATCAAAATCATCCCTGCTTCTAATTGGTCGGGGAAAGATAAATTATTGGCATTCATTATTGGAATCCAAGAATACAAATCACCATAAACTTTTTGAGCAATTATTGAGAGTGAGTCTCCGGGCTGGACAATATATTTATTCTCAACATAGGTCACCTGACCACTTGATATTGCAGAAATTTCTCCTACCGTCGATTGACGAGGGGTAACTTGTGGAATAACTAATTTTATTCCAACCTCCAAATTTGATGAGTCTGGAATTTTGTTCGCTACTGAGATATCGTACGCATTGAACCCTGATCCGTAAAACTTCTCGGCAATATTCCAAAGGTCGTCACCTTCGGCAATAACATAAGTTTTTAGCGGTTTTTGGATAATTGCCTTATTCTTTATCTGTTTTGATCCAAATTTAAAGTTTGGAATCTTAAAGGCCAAGTTAATTCGAATATTTTTCAGAAAAATTTTGTATGTTAATGAAGATATTATAAAGGCAGCCGCTAACCCCAAAATCAAACTAAAATATTTTTCTTTAACAGTAAATACTAAAAGTTTTTGATAATCTATGTTTTTAAGTTTTATTGGTTTTTTCTTATAAGCGCGTATCATACGTCCGAATTATATAAAATGAAGATGATTTTTACAATGATATGTTAAAGATTAGAAATATCATATTTATTTTTGTTATGATTTATGAATGTTGGAACTTCCAACTTATAGCACTCATCCTGTTACTGGCGTAAATGGAGGAAATATTTATCATAGTGGAGCTTGCGTTGATGAAGTTGCTGAAACAAAAAGGGTGAACGGGGGCGATTTAATAACTCAATGGTATTGTATAGCTTTTGGTGGAATTTGTAATTTTAATACTAAAACTGGAGACTGTGAACATGAAAGGTTTACTCCCTTCAGAAGAAAACTTGGACCAAGAGCAGTCTATGGGGCAAAATACGCAGCACATATAAGTCAGAGAGAATCAAACTCCGCTAAAGCCTCCAAATAATTAGAATATATTTTAAGCAATTTGTCGATTGTCTTTCCGCATAGCGGGAAACGTCCCAGCAACGTTTAAAATTTAGATTTTTCGAAATTTTATTACGTTGCGCGCCCAGGGAGAATCGAACTCCCCTCTGTTCCGTGACAGGGAACTATTCTAACCGATGAACTATGAGCGCAAACATTTATATTTTATCAAAAAATAAATAATATTTATGATATTATGTAAAAAGTAAAAAATTAATTTATAGGTAAATGGAAAATAATAAGCAAAAATCAAAAGATTTTAGAATAACTTAGAGATTATTTTTAGCATATGGAACTGTTTTAGGTTTACTAGCTGACATTGCTTATGCGGCTTCTTTATCGAACGAAAGAAAAACTTCAGATAGATTAAGAGCAAGTTCCATAAAAGCTTTGAAGCGTTCATTAGCAAACAAAGTTTACGGTAAATATATTTAAAAAATAAGCCTTTAAATCCGCCTAAATTTTTTCTTCGTAGACTACATTCATAAAACAGTAAGTATTTATGTTGCGATCCAATCGAGCGAGTCCAGATAACATCAGATGTTCATGACTGTCGAAATTTCAAGAAATGTACTAAAGTATTGAAACTGTAGTCAAATTCAAGCAGGTTTAAAATCTTGGTTAAAGTATAACAGAAAAATAATATAAATCAATGGTATACTTATTCTATTATTAATTACTAATAATAAATATGTTTATTGCACTTGGTTTAGTTGGGATATTAATAGTCTATCTGGTTGCTCAGTATAATGGTTTTGTTGTCTTAAAAACCCGAATTCAGGAAGCTCTTTCCGGCATTGACGTTCAACTCAAAAGACGAGCGGACTTGATTCCTAACGTCGTTGAGACAGTCAAAGGTTATGCAAAGCATGAAAAAAGTGTTTTCACCGAAGTCACTAAAGCCCGAACTGCTTTAATGGGAGCCCAATCCCTTCAGCAAAAAGCCGAAGCAGACAATATGTTAACAGGCGCTTTAAAGTCTTTATTTGCCGTTGCCGAAGCTTATCCTGATTTAAAGGCTAATACGAATTTCCAAGATTTGCAAAGACAACTGGAAGATACCGAGGATAAGGTCGCTTATTCCCGTCAATTTTATAATGCAAACGTTCTTGACTTTAATACTAAAGTCCAGATGTTTCCCTCTAATCTGATTGCCAATGCTTTTGCATTTAAAGCCTTAGAATTCTTTGAAGCTGAAGAAGAAGCGAAGAAAAGTGTCAAAGTAAAATTTGACTAAAAAAATGACCGTTTATTCTCAAATTTCCGAAAATAAAATCAAGACATTCCTGATTATGTTTTTCTTTATCCTGATTTTTTCTTCGTTCTTTTTTTTGTTGGGAAAATATTTTGATTCTCCTTGGGGCTATTTTTTCTTAGGTTTTTTTATTTCTCTAGCCTCATCAGTCGGAAGTTACTTCTACGGTGATAAGTTAGTACTGATGACAACAAGAGCCCAACCTGCCAATAAAAAACAATTCTTTAATTTTTATACCGTCACGGAAAATTTGAGTTTAGCGGCTGGACTACCAATGCCTAAACTGTACGTTATTAACGATCCGTCACCTAATGCCTTTGCCACAGGACGCGATCCAAAACACGCCGTGGTCTGTGTTACAACAGGACTTCTGCAAATTATGGATCGGACAGAACTGGAAGGCGTTATTGCTCATGAACTCTCCCACGTCAAAAATTTTGATATTTTACTTGCCTCAATTGTGGCGGTACTGGTTGGAACTTTGGCGATTATTTCCGACTGGGTTATAAGAAGTATGTGGTGGGGTCGAGGGTCGGATGATAATAATAGAAGTAATCGTAACCCGATTTTTATCGTTTTATTTATCGTCGCTCTAATTTTAACTCCGATTATTGCTACGATAATCCAATTGGCAATTTCCAGAAGGCGGGAATATCTGGCTGATGCATCAGGAGTTTTATTGACCCGTTATCCCGAAGGTTTGGCTCGCGCGCTTGAAAAACTTAAAAATAATTCTCAACCGTTGCATAAAGCCACTTCTTCCACCGCCCACCTTTTTATTGACAACCCATTTAAGAAAAAAAACTCCTCATGGTTTGTGAACTTGTTTTCAACTCATCCACCGATCGATGAACGTATAAAGATACTAAAAAGTATGTAATGTCTTGTCATTCCCGCGAAGGCGGGAATCCAAGCTAAAATTACTTTAATTGTTTTATAATGTAATTATCGACTGGATCCCCTTCTTCAAGGGGATGACAAAACCAAAACATGAATATATTTCTTATTATTTTAGGTAAGCTAATAATAAAAATAAGCCAACTTTTTAACCTTGGTTCTGGTTCTACTTGGCCGGGGCATATTGCATTAATTCTTAATTATAAATTTATTGAGAACGTTATTGATGAAAATAAAAATCTAAAAATTATTGTTATTGCCGGGACTAATGGAAAAACCACTTCAACCGCACTATTAAAATTTCTTTTGGAAAAATCCGGAAAAAAAGTTTTTACTAATAACGAGGGGGCTAATTTATTAAACGGCGTAGCATCATCAATTATTAAAAACAGCTCTATCTTTTCCAAATTAAAATTTGATTTTGCAATTTTTGAAAGCGATGAATTAAACCTACCTCTGCTTTTAAATAAAATTTCCCCCGATAAAGTCTTAATTTTGAATCTATTCCGGGATCAACTTGATCGTTATGGAGAAGTTAATACTATTGTTTTGAGGTGGCTGGAGTCTTTAAAAACTTTATCCTACAAAACGGAAGTTTTTGTAAATGGCGACGATCCGCAACTTTATTACATCGGTACCAAATTATCCCAAAAAGTTCAGTATTTTGGAATTGAAAAAAAATTAATGAAACTAAAAGATATTCCCAACGATGTTGATTCAATTTACTGTCCTGTCTGTTTATCAATGTTGAAATATCATCGACTTTCTTACGCCCATCTGGGTGATTTCTATTGCTCGAAGTGCGATTTTAAGAGATTTGGAAAATTGGTCTCTGATTTTTCAAATATAAAAATTAACTATCCAATGAGCGGGCTATATAATGTATATAATACAAATGCGATTTTATTACTTCTGGAATCACTCAATGTCATTCCCGCGGAGGCGGGAATCCAGAACAAATGGCTTTCCGAATTTTCTCCAGCTTTTGGCCGCCAGGAAGAGTTTATTTATAAAAAACGAAAAATATTTATTCTTCTTTCCAAAAATCCGGCCGGTTTTAATCAGTCAATTCAAACAGTTTCTGAAATGACAAAGAACAAGAAATCTAATTTTTTGATTATTCTTAACAACAGAATTCCCGATGGACTAGATGTTTCCTGGATCTGGGACGTTGATTTCCAACCAATTTTTGATGTTGCAAATAATGTCTATGTTTCCGGTGATCGTGTTTATGATCTAAATTTAAGACTGAAATACGAAGGTTATAAAAATACTATTAACGTCTATGAAAAATTAAATGATGCAATCGAAAAAATTGTTGAAGAAATAAAAGTTGGTGAAAGAATATTTATCTTACCAACCTATTCGGCCATGTTGGAGGTGAGGAAAATATTATTAGGTAGAAAATTATTATGACAATAAATATTGGCTGGCTTTATCCTGATCTAATGAACACATACGGCGACCGAGGAAACATCATCGCTCTGAGCTACCGCTTGGAAAAAATGGGGATTAAATCGATTGTGAATAAAATTTCTGTCAACGAACCAGCGGATTTGATTTTAACAATGGATATACTCTTTATGGGCGGAGCACAAGATAAACAACAAGAAATTGTTAACTTGGACCTAAAAAATAAAGGGTCGTTTTTGAAAAAAGCAATTAACGACGGAGTCCCGGGATTATATGTCTGTGGCGCCTATCAGTTTTTGGGAAAATATTATAAAACCGCCGATGGAACCATGATTGATGGTTTAGGTGTGTTTGATTTATACACCGAAAGTCCTGGATTGAACGTTCCCCGTTGTATTGGTAACATTGTCATTGAATCAAAGCTTTTTCCGGAAATTAAGTTGGTTGGATTTGAGAATCACGGAGGTAGAACATATTTAGCTGATAAAAAATTAGCTTTCGCAACTGTTGTTTACGGTTACGGAAATAATGGAGAGGATAAAACCGAAGGAATTTTTTATAAAAATAGTTTCGGCACTTATTTACACGGTCCGATCCTTCCAAAAAATCCCGAGATCGCCGATTATTTAATTGAAAAAGCATTGGAACGGAAATATCGTAACATAGGGGCCGAGCGTAATCGACCCTTAAAAAAGATAGATAATCAGTGGGAAGAAAAGGCCAGAAGTTGGGTAATTAATAAATTATAATATCTAATAATTGTGTCATTCCCGCGTAGGCGGGAATCCAAGCTAAAATCACATTTTAAAATGTATTAATAGTCTGGATCCCCGTCTTCACGGGGATGACAAGTCACTTTTAAGTTTTAACCGTTTAACTGTTTATAACCTTATGTCTTTTGTACATTTACACGTCCACACCGGTTACTCTCTTCTCGACGGCATGTGCCGGATTGATGATCTTATTGACAAGGCAATTGCCGAAAAAATGCCGGCGGTCGCGATCACTGATCACGGAGCCTTGTATGGCGCTTTTAAATTTTTTGTCAAAGCTCAAGAAAAGGGGATTAAACCAATTATTGGGGTTGAAACTTATAAAGCAAAAAATTCTCGTTTGGATAAAAAAGCCGGCGTTGACCGAGACCAATATCATCTTGTTTTACTTGCCAAAAATTTAACCGGCTATCAAAATCTTCTGAAAATTGTCACCAATGCCTTTCTTGAAGGATTTTATTACAAACCCCGTATCGATTTTGAGGTTTTGGAAAAATATCACGAGGGAATCATTGCTTTATCAGCCTGTTTAAACGGAGAAATCCCAGCACTAATTTTAGAAAACCAAACAAAGCAAGCAGAAATAATTTTACAAAAATACTTAGATATTTTTAAAGATGATTTTTATTTAGAAATTCAAAGACATCACGGAATAGAAGAACTCGATCGGGTTAATAAAGAATTAATTAGACTTTCAAGAAAGTTTGGCGTCCCATTAGTTGCTACCAACGATGTCCATTATTTGGAAAAAGAGGACGCTTACGCTCAGGAAGTTCTTCTCTGCATCCAAACTCAAAGAACCATGGTTGAAAAAAATCGCCCGATGTCGATGATCAATGTTCCCGACTATTATTTTAAGTCAACCGCCGAAATGAAGGGTAGTTTTATCGATTTGCCCGAAGCTATTGAAAATACGGTTAGGATTGTCGAAAAATGTAATGTCGAAATTCCCAATGGTAAATGGATTTTACCTAAATTTGAAACTCCTAAAAATATACCTGTGGCACAGTATTTGAACCAACTGGTTGAGGACAGAAAAAAACGAGTGGCTTCATATTCTCAGGATTTAGTTAATAAAAGAGTTCAGTATGAATTAAATATCATTAACAATAAAGGTTACTCAACTTATTTTTTAATCGTTCAGGATTTCGTTAACTGGGCTAAAAATCAGGGAATAGCCGTTGGGCCGGGGAGAGGGTCCGTCGCCGGATCATTAGTTGCCTATATTCTTGGGATTACTGACATTAATCCGATCGATCACAATTTACCGTTTGAACGATTTTTAAATCCGGACCGTCCCACGCCTCCTGATATTGATATTGATTTTGCGGATATCAGGCGCGACGAGGTCTTGAAATATGTCACAAATAAATACGGAGAAGATAAAGTTGCCCAAATTATTACCTTTGGAAAAATGGAAGCCAGGCTTTCTGTTCGTGATGTTGCTAGAGCACTTGGTATGTCCTATTCTACGGGCGATCGACTGGCAAAGATGATTCCTTTTGGAAAACAGGGATTTAATATGACGATTGCCCAAGCCCTGGAGGAATCAGCTCAATTAAAATTTGCATATCAAACCGAACCGGAAACAAAAAAGATTTTGGACGTCGCCCGCCGGCTTGAAGGTTTACCGCGCCACTCTTCCGTCCATGCTGCCGGCGTCGTCATTTCTGATAAAAATTTATCCGAATATGTTCCCCTTCAAAGAGACAATAAAGAAGGAAAAATTATCACCCAATATGATATGTACTGTATTGATCTAAATGCCGTGTCAAATCAAAAGGCAGTTGGTCTTCTCAAAGTTGATTTTTTGGGACTTCGAAACCTAACAATTATCGAAGAAGCTTTAAAATATGTGGAAAAGAATTCCGGAATCAAAATTGATATCCATCATGTCCCGGTCGATGATAAAAAAACATACGAATTAATTTCAAGAGGCGATACTATTGGCGTCTTTCAGCTTGAATCCGGTGGAATGAAACATTTGGCTAAAGAATTAAAACCAAATAAATTATCAGATATTTCGGCTATGGTGGCGCTTTACCGGCCGGGACCAATGGATCTTATTCCGGCCTTCTTAGAAGGAAAGACCAATGCCAAAAAAATAAAATATCCTCATCCTGATCTTAAATCGGTATTGGAAGAAACTTACGGAGTCTTGGTTTACCAAGAACAGGTGATGGAAATTGCCAATAAACTGGCTGGATTTACAATGAGCGAAGCAGACAATCTTCGAATGGCAATGGGGAAAAAGAAAAAAGAATTAATGAAAAAAGATAAAGTCAAATTTTTCAAAGGTTGTGAAAAGAATGGCTACAAAACCTCCATGATTGAAAAAGTTTGGAATTTCATGGAAAAATTTGCTGCTTATGGATTTAATAAACCCCATTCAGCCTCCTATGGTTTGATTGCTTATTGGACTGCTTACATTAAAGCTAATTATCCGGTTGAATACATGACCGCTCTTTTAACGGCGGAACTTCATGGAGTAGCTGGCCCACAGCGAGAAATTAAAATGTCCCAGGCCATTGAGGAATGTCGACGGATGGAAATAAAAGTCTTGCCTCCGGATATTAATAAATCAATCTATAGTTTTTCAATTGAAGGACCGGAAATTCGTTTTGGACTCTCGGCTTTGAAAAATGTCGGTACGGCTGCGATTGATTCTATATTGGAAGAAAGGGCAAAAGGAACTTTTCACGGGTTAAAAGACTTTTTATCCAGAGTTGATCTCCGACGAGTTAATAAAAGAACTGTTGAAAGCCTTATTAAATCCGGAGGATTTTCTAATTTTGGTAATAAAGCTACCCTAATGTTTAATTTTCCACTTATTGTAGCCGATGTACAAAGAGCAAAAATAAAATCCGAAAAAGGTCAATATGATCTTTTTGCAACATCGGCCGAAGAAAAGATAGCTGATAATTTTAAAACTGTTCCTGAATATGAAGAGGATGTCTTATTTACAATGGAGCGGGAAGTAATTGGATTTTTAATCGGAAAAAATCCGATGGCAAAATTTAAAGCCATTATTGAAAAAAAAACTACTAAAAAAATTGGTGAGGTGACCATACAGGATGCTAATAAATCTTTAATTTTGGCTGGACTTATCAGTGGGAAAAAAATTGTTAAAACTAAGAAAAATAATGAAGAAATGGCAATTCTTCAAATATTTGATGAAAGCGGCACGATTGAAGTTGTCGTTTTTCCGCGAAGTTATACTATTCTGAAGTCTTTCTTAAACATTAATAAAATTATTATGCTTAAGGGAAAAGTCAACGAGCGCGAAGGCCGAATCGGAATCATCCTCGAAAACGCAGTTGATTTGGAGAAAGTGAATCAAAATTAATTAAGGTCCGTCCTTATAAGGACGGACCTTATAAAGAGAATCCCTTATTGTTTTGTCATTCCCGCGCAGGCGGGAATCTAGACTAAAATCACCTTATTTGTTTTAAAAATGTAATTATAGACTGGATCCCCTTCTTCAAGGGGATGACAAATAATATATAATATAAAATTAGAAATTAACCATTGACGAATTATGTCACGCCTGATACAATGATAAATAATTACTTTGAAATTGATAAACAAGGAAATTTAAAAAAAACGGCTAGAGAATTTAATAAGAAACCAAAGATTAAGAAAGATTTTTTTTCGCAATATTTAAATATTAATGTTGGTTATAGTTTAGTTACTCCAATATTAATAGGTGTGATTGTTGGTTTAGTTTTGGACAACAAGTTTCACTCTAAGCCATATTTTACGGTTTTTTTTATTTTTTTTGGAATGATAAGCAGTATTTACAATTTGTTTAAAATGACTAAATAAGATGCCAAAAATCAGCATTAAAGCCGAAATAATTTTTCATCTATTCGGGTATTCTATCACTAACTCAATGATTGCATCGGCAATCGTCTTCCTACTAACAATCTTCATCGCTCTCTATTTCAAACACCAATCAACTCTCAAAAAAAAAGAAAATTTCTATTATTTAATTAAATTTTTCGTTAAGAGTATCTATGATCTGTTTTTTTCCGTTCTTGGAGAAAAAACTACTGTATTTTTTCCTATACTTTTTGCCTTTTTCTTTTATATTCTTTTGGAAAACTGGTTTGGATTGTTGCCAGGAGTCGGCAGTCTTTTAATCAAAGTTAAAGAAGGCCATGAAGAAATATTAGTACCGCTTTTAAGAGCCAATACGGCTGATTTAAACACAACGATAGCCTTAGCTATTATTTCTGTTTTTTCCATCCAATATTTCTCAATTAAATATTTAGGAGTTAAAAAATATCTCCATAAATTTTTTAATTTTTCCGATCCAATCATGTTTTTTGTTGGGATTTTAGACATACTTTCAGAGTTTTCAAAAGTTCTATCTTTTGCCTTTCGTTTATTTGGAAATATTTTTGCCGGAGAAGTGTTATTGACGATAGTGGCCTTTTTGGTTCCCGTTTTGGCTTCTTTTCCTTTTATTGCTTTAGAGATTTTTGTTGGTTTTGTCCAGGCGCTTGTGTTTTCAATGCTAACCGCCGTATTTTTAAGTAACGCTATCGTGGAACACCATTAGAAGTTATAATAATTATAATCCTTATAATATTTATAAAGATTATAACCTTGAGGGAGGTGAATAATTTATGTCAACAGAAGCCATGAAACTTTTGTCAGTTGCAATTGCTATTGCCGTCGGTGCCATTGGTCCGGCGCTTGGAATTGGTATGATTGGTAGTAAGGCGGTCGAAGCACTAGGACGAAATCCTGAGGCTGAATCAGCTATTAGAACCACAATGATTTTGGCCCTAGCTTTCGCCGAGGCCATTGCTATTTACGCATTAGTGGTCGCGTTAATTTTGAAATTTGCATAATCGTTATAACGATTATAAATATTATAAAAATTATATTTTCTCAATGGAAAATTTAGGAATAGATGGAAAATTATTGTTGGCTCAAATGATTAACTTTGCTTTGTTTTTCATTTTGGTCAAACAGTTCATGGTTAAACCTTTTACATCTTTTTTGAATCAGGAAAGAAAAAATGAGGAAGAAAAGAATCGCATGTTAGAAAAGCTTAAGAAAAGTGAGGAAGCCGGAATAGAGGCCGAAAGAAAGATGAAAGAGAAGATGAAAAAAGAGTTTGATGTCCTGTTTGTTGAGGCAAAGAAAGAGGCGGCTACTATGAGAGCCGATTTAATTAAACAAGCAGAAGCAGACGCTCTCGAAATTAAGGATAAAAATAAAAAGTTATTGGAGGAAGAAAAGAGCTTATTATATCGGGAAGTCAAAGATAAAATTATTAAGACAAGCTTGATGATTGTTGAGAACACGCTTAAAGATTCGTTGGACGAATCAGCAAGGAAAAAAGTCACAGGAGCAATAATAAAGAACTATGAGAATTAATCCAAAACTAAAGAAGGATCTAAAAAGTTTTTTACTGGAGAATATCCAGAAAGAACAGAATCGTGTACTTGTAATGAGTGCCGATGTTCTTGGGGTCGACGAAAAACGGGTTTTAGGGAAAAAATTTTCAGACTTAAATTGGAGTCAGGCAGATTACCAGGTTGATAAATCAATAATCGCCGGAATTATTATTAAAGTCGGATCAAAAACAATCGATTTGTCCCTTATGGGATCGTTATCTAAATTATCTAATACATTATATGAAATTGATTGATGAATACATAAAAACTCTTGAAAAGGAGTTGAAAAATCGCCCTAAAATTCAGACCGAGGAAACCGGAATAGTTTCTCAAGTAAAAGACGGGGTTGTTATTTTGGAAGGCCTAGATCGGGTTGCGTACGGTGAATTAATTGAATTCAAAAAAAATGTATTAGGTTATGTAATTGATCTGACCGAGGACGAAGTCGGGACAATAATTTTGGGCGATTATACTAGCATTGCTGCTGGAGATCGCGCTAAAGCTTTAGGATACACTCTTTCTGTTCCCGTTTCGGAAAGCTTGCTTGGGCGTGTCGTTGATTCTCTTGGGTTGCCCCTTGACGGAAAAGCCGCTATTAAATCAAAAACGCTTTATCCTGTTGAAAAAATTGCCGCGGGAGTTGTTAAAAGACAACCGGTTAATGTTCCTCTTCAGACAGGAATTAAATCGATTGATGCTTTGATTCCAATTGGTCGGGGACAGCGAGAGCTGATCATTGGAGACCGGGGAACCGGTAAAACTACAATTGCAATTGATACCATATTAAATCAAAGGGGTGAAGATGTTGTCTGTATTTACTGTGCGATTGGGCAAAAAAATTCTAAAGTGGCTGCAATTGTTGAACTTTTGAAAAAAAATGGCGCTGATAAATATTCAATTGTTGTTAATGCCCCGGCTGCTGATTCGGTCGCCATGCAATATCTGGCTCCATACACAGCTTCAGCAATAGGGGAATATTTTATGGATAAAGGCCAAGACGTTTTAGTTGTTTATGATGATCTGACTAAACATGCGTGGGCTTATAGACAGATGTCTTTAATACTTCGTAGGCCAGCAGGAAGAGAGGCTTATCCGGGAGACGTTTTCTACCTTCATTCCCGTCTATTGGAACGAGCCTGCCGTATTGATAAAAAATACGGAGGTGGATCAATTACAGCTCTGCCTATAATTGAAACTTTGGATGGTGATCTGTC
Source organism: Patescibacteria group bacterium (assembly GCA_038061735.1). Classification (GTDB taxonomy): domain Bacteria; phylum Patescibacteriota; class Microgenomatia; order UBA1406; family GWC2-37-13; genus GWC2-37-13. Next base: position 54,375 of record JBBTYO010000011.1, on the reverse strand, counting down.
AGCTTATATTCCCACAAACGTAATTTCAATTACCGATGGGCAAATTTCATTGGAAACCGATCTATTTAATTCAGGAATTAGACCAGCTATTAACGTTGGGCTTTCCGTATCCAGAGTTGGTGGTAATGCTCAGACAAAGGCTATGAAAGCCGTTGCCGGTAAATTAAAGCTTGACCTGGCTCAATATCGTGACCTGGCCGCTTTTTCTCAATTTGAGTCCGAATTGGATGAGGAAACGAAAAAATTCTTAAATAGAGGAGCTAAAGTTACCCAGATATTAAAACAAAAGAAAAATAAGCCATTAAGCTTGGCAGAACAAGTATCTATTCTTTGGGCCGCCAGTAACGGATATTTAGATAAACTACCAATTGATGAAATTGAAAAATTCGAAACAAAGTTATTGGAAACTCTAAAACAGAAAGGGAAAAAATGGTTAGAGAAAATTAACAAAAATAAGATCATGGATGAAAAAGATGGAAAGGATTTGGAGGGGATAATCAAAAGCTTATAGGCTTAAGCGTTATAATCTTTATAATAATTATAATTTTTATATGAATATCAGGACAATCCGCAAAAAAATTAAATCGGTAACCAATGTTAAAAAAATTACCAAAGCCATGCAGTTGGTATCGGCTATTAAAATGAAAAAGGCGCAGCAAGTAGCCGTAGACGGTCGTCCTTATCAAACGGAGATTGAAAAAATTATTCGGGCCGTTAGTCCAAAGATAGATCCATCTCTTTCACCCTTGATTAGTCAGTCGGATGATAAAGTTGAAAGGAAAAACTTGGCCATAGTGATAGCAAGTAACAAAGGTCTTTGCGGTAGTTTCAACTTTAACTTGCTACGCTTTATTGTAAAAAATACCGATTTTAAAAATACCGATTTTATAATTGTTGGTAAAAAAGCTAATCTGTTGAGCAAATTTTCTGCCCATATTATGGCTGATTATTCTTCCAATATCCCGCTGAATAATGTTTCGGCTCTTTTTGAGTTTGCTTTAAATAAATATTTGGATAGAACATATAAAAAAATCGATCTTTATCATAATCAATTTGTCTCAACAATTCATTCTGAACCTGTTGTCACAACACTTTTGCCAATAAAAATGGAGTTAGGTCAAGAAAAAAATTCCGAGTATTTAATCGAGCCTTCGCCTAAAAAAATTATCGATTCATTACTTCGAAGTTTTGTTGAAGAAAAATTAAGATTTGCTCTTATTCAAAGTGAAGCCGGAGAACATTCTCTGAGAATGATGGCGATGAAGAATGCTACAGACAATGCAACCGACGTAATTTACAACCTAACTATGGTTAGAAATAAAATTAGACAGGAAAAAATTACCAGTGAGTTGCTCGATATGGTGACAGCGAAAGAGTCCGTTGAAAGTAATTAATTGTTGTAGGGGTTTGATTTATCAAACCCGAATTTAAAATGTTTTTGTTTGTCATCCCCGTGAAGACGGGGATCCAGACTACAATTACATTATAAAAACAAGTAAGGAATATTTAGCTTGGATTCCCGCCTCCGCGGGAATGACAGGTTTTTAATAATTAGAAATTTTTTAAACAATATGATGAATTCAGGCCAAATTGTTTCGATCCGTGGAGTGGTAGTAGACATTAAATTTAAAGAGAATGAAACACCGAAAATTTATGACGCTCTTTTAATTGAGGACTTGCCTGCACAAGCAGGTAAAAAATTAGGAAAAATCGTTCTGGAAGTCGAGGCAATCTTGGACCAAGGACTCGTTCGTGCTGTTGCCATGGCTAATGTCTTTGGTTTGAGCCGCGGAATGAAAGTCTCAAATACCGGTAAACCAATTACGGTTCCAACAGGGGAAGCAACTCAAGGAAGAATAATGAACGTCCTTGGTGAACCGGTCGACGAGCTTGGAGAAATAAAATCTAAATTTAGCGCTTCAATTCATGCTGCTCCACCTAAATTAATAGAACAGTCTGTGAACCAAGAAATTTTTGAAACCGGAATTAAAGTCATCGATTTGATTGCCCCGTTTATTAAGGGAGGAAAAGTGGCAATATTTGGTGGAGCTGGAGTCGGTAAAACCGTCTTGATTCAGGAAATGATTCATAATGTTGCAAAAAATCATCATGGAGTTTCTGTATTTACCGGAGTTGGAGAAAGGACAAGAGAAGGAAATGATTTGTGGTTGGAAATGAAAGAAACTAAAGTCTTGAAAAACACATCATTAGTTTTCGGGCAAATGAACGAGCCGCCTGGGAACAGACTTCGCGTCGCCTTGACTGGAGTCACTATGGCTGAATATTTCCGTGATCAAAAAAATATGGATGTGCTACTTTTTATTGATAATATTTTCCGCTTTGCCCAGGCTGGAAGTGAAGTCTCCGCATTGCTTGGAAGAATTCCTTCCGCTGTAGGATATCAGCCAACTTTAGCCTCAGAAATGGCTGCTCTCCAAGAAAGAATCACATCAACAAATAAGGGTTCCATCACATCAATTCAAGCGGTTTACGTACCGGCCGATGATTATACCGATCCGGCGCCGGTGGCAACTTTTTCTCACGTTGATGCATCTATTACTTTGGAGCGGGCCTTGTCTGAACAGGGTTTATACCCGGCCATTGATCCATTGACTTCATCTTCACGTGCTCTTGATATTGATATTGTAGGAGAAGAGCACTATCAGGTCACCCGCGATGTTTTGAAAACTTTGCAAAGATACAAAGATCTTCAGGATATTATTGCCATTCTTGGAATGGAAGAGCTTTCCGAAACTGATAAGCTGACTGTGTCACGTGCCCGAAAAATTCAAAGATTCTTGACGCAACCGATGTTCGTCGCCGAGCCTTTTACAGGACGAGCTGGTAAATACGTCCCGGTTGCCGATACTGTCCGCGGTTTTAAAGAAATCCTTGAAGGAAAACATGATAGTAAGTCGGAGATGAATTTTTATATGGTAGGGGGGATAGAGGAAGTTAAGTGACCGATATAATTCATATAAAAATTCGGTCATCCCCGCGGAGGCGGGGATCTATAAAATTTTCAATATGAACACAATACGTCTTAAAGTAATAACTCCTCGTAAAATTGTTATCGATAAACAGGTTAGCTCTGTTACCGTGCCAACTACCGACGGCGAAATTACCATACTGCCACACCACGTTCATTTATTTTCGCTTCTTGTTGAAGGGATCGTTAAAATAAAAACCGGAGATAATGAAGATGATCTGGCAATCGGCGGGGGATACTTGGAGACAAATGGGGAAACGGTGACTGTTCTTGTTTCCCGCGCTTATGGTCAGAACGAAATTGATAAAAATTTGACTGATAAAGCCGTTGAAGAAGCCAAACATATACTTTCCAAATCAACCGATGAGAAAGAACGCGCTGAAGCGATGACTATTATTCGCCGCTCCGTCATTGACTCAAAACTGATGAAAAGAAGAAAAGCCAGACCTGTTTAAAGAAGTTGTAACGAAGTTAAAAAATATGGGTTTATCATATACTCCACCGCCGCAAATTACTATTGAAGGAGTTATCGGTAAGTGCCATGATTGTGGGGCTGTAACTAAAGCAGGTAACATTTCAATTAATCTACAAAGTTATCATTGGAGAGGGGATGTGGCTTTAATGACTGGGGGTCTCCTTGAATTATGTCAAGCTCACCATGAAAGGAACAAGAGTAATAAGTTAGAACATAGCGAATTTACAATGACTGAAGGAAATAGACATATTGGAGATATTACTGTTTCGACACAAGCATATGAAGTAGGTATCAGGAACTTAGATTCTGAAATTGATATCGTACTTAGAAAGTATGAAGAAGAATCTTCAGGAGGATCAGTGGAAAAGCTATAGGATTTATTTCTTATTTTTTATCAACTCAATCACACTTCCCACCTTTGGAAAGTTGAATTCGTCAACACCGGTGGTTGGTTTGCTTTCGGTAAAGTGTCTCCAGATACTGATTTCCAAGAATCGGTTATCTTTTTTTCCAGAAGAACCGGGATAAACGACTAATTCTCCGGGTATCCCTCCAAATAGATTTGGAACGTATTTGGCTTTTTTTACAATTTGGTTTATTTTTAAACCAACAATTTCGCCGTACTCATATTTACCTTTAAAGTCTTCCTCAACGATCGTAGTTTTAATATTGCCAAAATTATCTATATGACCGATATAAAATTCATCAAGTTCGGGAATAATGTTAGTGCTTATTTCTTCTAACTCCAGTTCATCTTCGAGATAATCCATTAAGTGAGCTGATATTCTTGAAAATAAATCACGGGAATGAAACTGACCTTTTTCGTTAAGCCCTTTATAAATATAAAGCTCTTCAATCCTACTTTTAATCATCGAAAAATCGTATCCGGAATTAGGTCCGAGTAAATAAATACCCGATTTTAGTTTAATAATGACAGGTTTTGCGCCCGACGCTTTTTCAATACTCTGCGTTGAATGAAGACGGGGATCGGTATTCTGGAAAATTACTGTCTCCATTGGTCTCCCGTACCTTTCCACATCTTCAATGAGTTGATTCACTAAAAAACCTGTATGAATTGTTGAAGGAGTTGAACCAACAAAGCTGATATTGGAAGCATTTGAGTCTTTTAAGAAACCTTCAACGGCAATTTTTATTTCCGCACGGGAGAGAGCATCAAAAGCAAGATCCGCCACCACAATTAATTTTTTCATAGGATCATTTTATTCTTTCTAAGATATAATTTGTAATATCATCAAAGTTTACAATTCCTTCAAGCCGTTTTTCCTGATTAGTAACCGGTAAAGACGATAAATGATATTTTAAAAATTTCTTCATGGCGATTTCAACCGGTGTTGTCAGATGTATAACAATCAAATTTTGGGTCATAAACTTATATAAAGGCATATCTGGATCCTCTCTTAAAATTTCCTGCAAGCTTACGACACCGGTTAATTGATTTTCTTTATTGACAACATATATGCAATACAATGAAGAAAAATCTTTCGTTTCCTTTTTTATTTTATCAATTACCTGGCGAACCGTATCTTCCGGACCAACGGTCAAATACTCTGTAGTTAATAAGGCACCTATCGGTTCTTTTGATAGATTAAGAAGGTGAATAATCTGATCTTTTATTTTTGGACCTAGTTTTTCCAATACTTCCTCTCTTTTCTTTTTTGTTAAAGTAAGAAGGACATCAACTGCCTCATCAGGATCTAAAAAAGATATTAACTTAGCCGCTTTATCTATGTGAAAATTTTTGAAAAGAGCCGTTTGATAATTAATATTTAGGTTTCCGATTACTTCGGCCGCTTTTTCTGTATCAAGAATCTTCAAAAATTTTCTGGCATTAATGACATTTGTTTTTTCCAAATAATCGGCTAAGTCTTCCGGTCTGATTTTTTCCAATTTTTCTTCTTTTTTTCGGAGTTTGACGTTGCCTCGAATTAATTCAAGCGGCTGAATATCTGCCCAAGATAAAAACTGTGAAGCCAATTTGAAATTGAAAAAAGAAGCAACTTTATAAAAGTTATCAGCTCCAATTCTTAAACGACGTAACACTCCTAAAAATCCCACATCAACGCCGGCAATTGATAATTTTTCTTTATCTTGCAGTGCAACATCGTTAACTCGAACAATTTTATTGCCTTTTAAATCTATTATTTGTTTATCAAGTAAGTTTTTTACTAAAAATAGCTCATTTTCTTCAAGATAGGTAACCAAAAATTCCTTCTCAATAGTCAAATGTTTATTGATTTTTTGAAGGTAATCAGTGGAAATAATTAATCGTTGATTAGATTTATCTCTTATCACAATTTTGGTTACAATTGGATTTTCCGCAACCAAAAATATTAGATCTTCCAAATAACCAACATGAATATTATCTTCCGTATAAACCTTTTTTCCAACAATTTCAGAAAAATATAACATAAACCAAAATTAATTATTAAATCTATTTCGTTGTCATTCCCGCGTAGGCGGGAATCCAGACTAAAATTTCCTTTCCTGACTTTATTATATATAAAACTTTGGAACAATATGCTATAATTTTTGAGTTTTAGGGTTCACCCTGAGCTTGTCGAAGGGTACGTAGTTTAATGGTAAAACAGTTCTCTGATAAAGAACAGAGCGATGGTTCGATTCCATCCGCACCCACTTTAGAGCCTCAGGACGCTTAGCTCAGTTGGTAGAGCGCCGCGTTTACATCGCGTAGGTCGGGGGTTCGAGCCCCTCAGCGTCCACAACGTAAGAAATTTTAAGACTACTCAAATGCATATTTGGCAATATTTTTTTGTACTGCCGATGGAAGATTTTCAAAAGGATAGACCGCTACTCCACCTTCAAATAAATTTGCTTTAATTCCAGATCTTGCTCCAAAAATAGTATCTTGGTATAGAAGTGGATTATCGTCTGTGGGATTATTAAGAACTATGAAAAAACTTATTGGAAGTAACTGTGGGGGGGTAATTTGGTAAATAACACATCACCTGTATGGGCTAAACTTGACCTCTCGCCAATGTTAAAGAATCTAAAATTTTCCGGTAGCAGTATTCGTTCAGGTTTACTTGGTATTTCTCCCATATTTACAATGTCAACATTATATCTCTTTCAATTTAAATGTACAATTGATTGATCACTATCTTCGGGCTTTTTTGTTAAACAGAGTAACTAAGCCTACAAGAAGTATAACGGCAATAATAAAAAGTATGTATGCGATGTTAACATTTGTCATGAAATTTTGAGGATTATTCACAGTGATTTACTCCTTTCGGTTAATAATAGTGAAACTATTAATCCCAATATACCAAATAGTAAACTACCCTTCAACAGAAACTACGAGATATCAAATGTCATTCCCGCGAAGGCGGGAATCCAGACTAAAATCACCATTCAAAAATGTAATTGTAGACTGGATCCCCTCCTACGAGGGGATGACAAACAGTTTTATTTTTTATATCTCTTCAAAGCAGTTTCTATAATCTTCTTTAACAAATTTTCAAAATCAATTCCTATCGATCGCGCTATCAATGGGAAATATGACGCCGGATCATGTTCGGGCGGCGTACAGCCTGGAGGAGAGTTGACCTCGAGAACATATGGATTATTTTTAGTATCACAGCGAATATCTATTCGACACCAATCTTTTATTCCAAGCGCATCCCATAATTTTAAACAAATTTTATTGATTTTTTTTTCTAACTCAGCCGGAATTTTTGCCGGACACTTCAAATGCTTTCCACTTGTTGCCAATTCATAAAACCATTTTACCTCAAGTGAATCAAAAGGCATATATTTTTTTGGCAACATTGAATGGTCTGATTCAAGTATTGGTAAGATTTCCGGAGGATTGCCAAGCATGGCGATCGAAAATTCTCTTCCTTCAAGATAAGGCTCGACCAAAGCTTCTTCGTTAAAAGTATTGACAATAAAATCAACCTGTTTGTATAACGCCACCTCATTGTTAACAACACTTTTATTAGTTATACCTGCTGACGATCCTTCTGAAACTGGCTTGACCATAAGGGGATAATTAAAAGTTTTTCTTAACTTATCCTTTTCACTACTTAATAATTGATATTGCAGAGTTGGAATTTTATTAGCAATAAGAATTTCTTTTGTCTTTGATTTATTCAAAACTATTGCCTGTGCCAAGGGTGGAGAACCGGTATAGGGAATTTGTAACATTTCCAACATCGCCGGAATTTGCGCTTCCCGATCATTTCCGTGCAAACCTTCAGAAACATTAAAAACAAGGTCTATTTTATTTTTTAATCGAAAAAGTTTAAAGTAAGCTTTCTCATCTGCTTCAATTGGAAATATTTTATATCCAAGTTTCCTTAGATATTTTATTTGCAATTTAGTTGTTTCAGGATCATCAAAATCAGCCTCTCTTAAGGTCTTGGGTTTTTTTGGGTCGGGATAGACATGACGAACGTTATATAAAAATGCAATATTCATATTTATAATTAAAATTTCGGCTGACCGAAGGTCTTTAATAATTCGTAAAAATTTTCTTGAAGTTCGTATGCTTTTTTTTTATTTTTTCCTAAAACAGTATATAAGAGCTGATTAGATTGTAGGGAAGCAGAAGAAGATAGAATCACGCCTTCTTTCCTCTTCTTATCGTAAAGAATTGGTTTGAGAGTGTCAATTATTTTTCTAAAACTGACCGTTTCTTGATTATTAAATTTATAGTTATTACGATTTAAAACGTAAACATCTGACATGAAATCTTCCCCATATAAATCATAGACCAACTTATAAATATCTGTACCACCAGTGTTTCTAGTATTTGATTCATCAACATAAATATGTTTATTATTCGAGGCAATCATATCTATATCAAAGTGTCCACGGTAACCTGCTTCTGAATATTGTTCCGCTATATAATATCCAGTGTCAATAATTCTGGCAGCCGTCCTTTCATTAATTACATCTTCATGAATATCTAATCCATAATATTTACCTTCTTTTGTTACCATCATCACACAGTAGTAAAGCATCTCAATTTTTCCGCTCTTATGTATTTTAAACTCAATATTTGGAAAAGCACCTGGAGCAGAATAATTAACATTGATCAATTCTTCTATTATTATTGGAAATCTTTCCCAATAACCATCTTCGCTTAATAGTTCATAAATCCTTTTTTCACAAGATTTATAATCTTTTGGTAATTCGCCATCACGAAATATTAAAACTCCTTGACCACCGCTACCCTTATTTGTTTTTAAGACAACACCTTTTTCTTTGATGTATCGATTAGCGGCAATCTTGGCAGCGTCTAATTTTCCGACGCAAATAACGCCATCTGGCATAATAAAATCAGGTTCGGCAGCCCGGCTTTGTTGAGCTAATTGTCTTATTCCTGATTTACTTCCAAAAAAATTTACCGTCCAGGCATTTTCGAGTTCTGGGGCCTCCGGAGTAACCACGTTTATTCCGAGTTGAATCATTCTTTCCTTTAATTCTAAAAACTCCGGAGAAGTAGCATAACTAATCAAAGTGACTTTATGATACTTTTTTGCTTTTGTTATAATTTCGCCAAATAACTGTTTATCAGTATAAAAGTCTTTACAAATTAATGATGTTTTCATCTGAGGAACATATATATCGACTTTTTTATTATTGGTAATTGATTGAAAATAATTTTTGAAAATATTTGAAATTTCAATAGGAGAAATGTAGATGAATTCACTTTCACCGGCATTTGAAAAAAGATAGCATTCTGACGATTGATTACAATCATTTATCAATGAATATCTTTTTTCAATTGGTTGGATCGATGATAAAAATGACCATTCGTCTTCAACAACATTGTAAATGTAAATAATTAATTCTTTTTTTCTTGAGGGAGGTTTTTTACTCGCTCGTCTTTTCATTTTTTTCATGGTTCTTGATTATCAAAATTATCAATTATTTTTATGATTTGTCAAGGGCAAAACTTAATCATAATAAAGTTTTGACCGCAGACCCCGTAGACATGCCCTTGCGACGCGAGGACGTAGACCTCGGGAGCAAGTAAATGTTCTACTGGGGTCAATAATTAATATTCCTCTCTATGCTATACTGAAAATATGAGAAAAAGTTTTTGGCAATATTATTGGGAAACTCTCCATAATTTTGGTGAAGCCGTTATAAATATCTTCGTTTTTTTTCCTTATTTTTTTTCGATTTCTACATTATTAAAAACTTTATTTCATCCTTGGAAAAATCTTGTAATCAAAAAAACTTTTGTAGGTTTTTCATTTTCTGATTGGGCCAATCGCTTTGCCTTTAATATTATTTCCCGCTCCATCGGTGCAATTATGAGACTTTCTATCATTACTTTTTATTTTATTCTGCAGACAATGTCAATGATTGTTTTGCCTTTTATTGCGTTATCTTTTTTTCTTTTTACTTCGATTTTTTATTTATTTTCCCTAACCCAAAAAACAGTTCAAGAAGAAAAAGATATTTTCAAAAAAAAGTTTATTAAAAATCATTTGATAAATAACGAGAACCTGGCTCAGGTTGAAAAATGGTTTGAAGAATATTATAGGCAACACATTAGAAAAATAACATGGTGGAAATTGCAAAATTTGTTTTCTTATCCTCCTTTAGCCCGTGATTGGGCAGTTGGTTATAGTCCAATTCTTGATCAATATGCTGTTGATTTGGCTACTCCTTCTTATCTGCATCATATTAAAAACATCGTCAATCGTGAAAAAGAAATTACGGAAATTGAACAAATTTTAACTAAGTCTGTCGAAAGCAATGTCATTGTTGTAGGCGAAGAGGGGGTTGGCAAGCACACAATAATTGATGCTCTAGCGAAAAAAATTTATCTAGGTAAAACGAACTCTACTCTTATGTATCGGAGAATTTTAAAAATGAATATGGAAAAAATTCTTAATGAATTTGTTGATCAAAAACAAAGAGAAAATTTTTTCGAAGATTTGTTAAAGGAGGCGGAACAGGCAAAAAATATTATTCTTTTTATTGACAATATCGATAGATATATTGATCTTACTCCCTCTATTGAGAAATATGCTAATAGTAAATTAATTCAAATAATTGGAGTAACTACTCCTTTTGCTTTTCAAAATTTTATCTATACAAATGAAAAAATAAATCACATTTTTAACAAAGTTGACGTTTATGAAATTTCAAAAATAGAAGCTGAAAATATTTTACTCGATGCAGTTTATTCTTTTGAACTCCTTTATGATGTTTATATTCCTTATGAAACCATCAAGGAAGTGGTTGAAAAAAGTGAATTTTATCTAACTTCTATACCTTTTCCGGAAAAAGCCGTTGATCTTTTAGATTCGGCTTGTGTTTACTCTAATCAAAATCGTGGTACGGACAGGTCTAGACCTGTCCCTACGATAACGCCCAAAATAATTAATTATGTTCTTACAGAAAAAACTCATATTCCAACCACAATAAGTAAGCAAATAAAAGAAAAGCTTTTGAATCTGGAAACATTATTATTTTCCAAAATTATTCAACAAGATGAAGCAGTAAAAAAATTATCTTCGGCATTAAGACGTTCATTCTTGCTTATTGGAAAAAGGAAGAAACCATTAGCATCATTTTTATTTTTGGGCCCAACTGGGGTAGGAAAAACTGAAACTGCTAAGGCGATTTCAGAAACATTTTTTTCTGATCTCCTTCTCCGTTTTGATATGTCTGAATTTCAATCAAAATATGATATTCCAAAACTAATAGGTGATAGTAATGACCCAGGTCTTCTTACCAGTGCTATTCGAAAACAAAGTTACGGCGTACTACTACTAGACGAAATTGAAAAAGCCGATCGTGACTTGATAAATATTTTTTTAACAATCACGGACGAAGGTTATTTTATCGACGGATTAGGAAAAAAAGTTGACTGCAAAAATTTAGTGATTATAGCAACCTCAAACGCTCAAAATGAGAATGTTTTTTCACCTGAATTTCTTAACCGTTTTGATGGCATAATAGCATTTGAATCCTTAAATCAAGAATCAATCAATATTTTGGCAAAAAAAATTATTGCCAAAATATCATTGGATATTTTCAAAATATATAAAGTAAAAGTCTTTGTTTCTGAAAAAACAATTGATTTAGTTTCTAAAAAAGGGTTTGATCCGAAATTTGGCGCCAGAAACCTTGAGAGAACGATTAGAGATGAAATCGAAGACAAAATTGCAAAACTTATTTTTGAAGGTAAAACCAAACCAGGGGAAACAATTCATCTATAATAAGGTCGCATTAATATTATATTCTCTATCTCACTCCGGCGGAATACACACATTGTCATTCCCGCGTAGGCGGGAATCCAAGCTAAATATTCCTTATAAAATGTCTTGGTATAAGTCTCTCCATTCAGGATTCTTTTCTTCAATAAGTCTAATTTTCCATAGACGTTCCCACTTCTTTATTTGTTTTTCCCTGACAATTGCTGATTCTGGATTATTATGTTGTTCAAAGTAAACTAGATGATGAATTTCATATTTTTTAGTAAACCCATCTACTTTTTTATTTTTATGTTCCCAGACTCGCTTTACTAAATTATTTGTTACTCCAACATAGAGAGTGCCGTTCTTTTGAGAAGATAAAATATAAACACAATATGTTTTATCAAACATATAAGGTAATTATAGACTGGATCCCCGTCTTCACGGGGATGACAATCTGTATCAAGAAGCGGGAACTCTTACCGACTCTCAATCCAAGCAAATAATTTAAAACAATATGTTATATTAAATTGTTTTATGATAAAAAATAAAATTGGTAAATTAATCGTAATTGAAGGTATTGATGGTTCGGGAAAGGGGACTCAACTCAAAATGATTCTAAAGTATTTAAGTGAAAAAAATATTAATCATGCCTCATTTGATTTTCCCCAATATGGAAAAACATTTTTTGGTGATTTTGCCGGCCGATTTCTTAACGGTGAGTTCGGCCATTTCAGCCGGATTAATCCTTATCTTGCCTCTTTTCCTTATGCGGCCGATCGTTGGCAGGTAAAAGATAAAATTTGGCAAGCGATTAATGAGGGAAAACTTGTTGTTTGTAATCGTTACACTCCTTCTTCAATTTATCAGGCAGCTAAGATTAAAACATCGCAAAGAAAAAAATTTTTAGATTGGGTAGAAACACTTGAATATGAAGTTTTTGACATTCCACGACCAAGTTTAGTAATTTTTCTTTATGTTCCCCTTATTTTAGCTCAAACATTGATTGCTAAAAAAAATAAAGATCAATACGAAAAAAATGTGAGCTACCTTAAAAAAGTAGAGAATATGTATTTAGAGATTGTAAAAACTAACAAAAGTTGGGTTAAAATTGACTGTGTGGAAAACAATAAAATTCTTTCACCAGAAATAATACAAAAAAAAATTATTGGCGTCCTTATTAAAAAAGACTACATCAGCCTTGACAAAGCTTTTAGTTAGTACTAAGGTATCGTATATGATTAACCAGCTTGGAAGAAATTTAGCCCAGATGTTAAAAGGTGGAGTGATTATGGACGTGGTGAATGCCGAACATGCCAAGATTGCCGAAAAAGCAGGGGCTGTGGCAGTTATGGCGCTTGAACGAGTGCCGTCCGATATTCGTGCTGCAGGAGGAGTCGCCAGGATGTCTGATCCTACCAAAATTAAAGAGATTCAAAAGTCCGTTACTATTCCTGTTATGGCCAAGTGCCGTATAGGACATTTTGTAGAGGCACAAGTTCTTGAGTCTCTTAAAGTTGATTTTGTTGATGAAAGCGAAGTTTTGACTCCTGCCGATGAAGAGTTTCATATTGACAAAACCAAATTTAAAGTTCCCTTTGTTTGCGGATGCCGAGATTTGGGAGAAGCCCTTCGAAGAATTGATGAGGGAGCCGCTATGATAAGAACCAAAGGAGAACCCGGTACAGGCAATATTGTTGAAGCCGTAAGACATATAAGAGCGGTAAACAAAGGCATTGATGAGCTTGTGACATTACTGAAACAAAAAAAATCTACAAAACTAAAAGAAAAAGCTAAAGAATATCGTGTTTCTTATGATTTAGTTCTACAAGTTGCAAAACTGGGACGGTTACCTGTTGTTAATTTTGCCGCCGGTGGAATTGCCACTCCAGCCGATGCAGCTCTTTGCATGCAACTTGGTGTCGATGGTGTTTTTGTTGGATCAGGTATCTTTAAAAGCAATGATCCTGTAAAAATGGCAAAAGCCATTGTTGATGCCACCGCTCATTTTAATGATCCCGGCAAAATAGCCAAAGCTAGTGAAAACCTAGGTGAAGCCATGAAAGGACTGGAAATTTCAACCCTAGAGACAAAAATGGCTGCACGTGGAATATGAAATCACAAAAGATAATTGGCGTACTCGCATTTCATGGCGATGTCATAGAGCATATTACCGCCACAAAAAATGCATCAAAAAATCTTCATTTAAACATAGAGGTTGTTCCTGTTCGTACCAAAGAGATTATCTATACACTTGATGCTCTTATTATCCCTGGCGGAGAAAGTACCACTCTCCATAAGTTATGTGAAAGAGAAGGCATGTGGGAGAAAATGAAACAAATTAAAAATATATTTGGTACCTGTGCCGGAGCGATCATGCTTGCCAAACAAGTTTCCCACAAGACTCACGATCAAAAGACACTGAAACTCATGGACATAGAGATTGATCGTAATGCTTATGGAAGACAGACAGAGTCTTTCGAAAAAGATATTAAAACAAGTTTAGGTAACATTCACGCAGTCTTTATTCGGGCCCCAAGGATAACAAGCGTAGGAAAAGAAATAAAGATTCTGGCTAAAAATAACGATGAGATAGTAGCCTGTGAACAAAAAATTGGCAAAAACTATTATTTAGCCGCTTGTTTTCATCCAGAACTTACATCCACAATTTTTCATGAATATTTTATAAAGAAAGTTTATACAAAAATTTGACAAACTGTCTCTTTCTTGATAAGCTGGCTGTATATGGATAAAAAATTTATTGCTTTGATGATATTGTTTTTTATCGTTTTTGGGGTTTTTATTACAACTACGTTGTTTAACAAGCAAATTGGTTTTGCTAGGGCGTCTGCGGAAACAGATCCTTCTCCTAAAACTTCATTGATCTTTGCTTGGCCGCTGACCACTAAGGTCGGTAATAAAGTTGACGTAAATGTTTTTATAAGAAACGTAAATAATCTTCCTTTAGATAAAAAGCCCGTAAGATTGGTTACCAATTTAGGTTTGATTAATGGAGCTCAGGAATCAACATTTGAATCGGATAAAACCGGAAAAGTAAGTTTTGTTTTATCTTCTGATTTCGTAGGGGTAGCGGAACTAACTGCTTTTGTTAATGGGAATACTCAAATCAGCCAAAAAGTTACTGTAAAATTTGAATGAAAAAAATTACTAAAGTTGTGATTCCTGCGGCTGGTTTTGGAACAAGGTTTCTTCCCCAAACTAAGGCCATGCCTAAAGAAATGCTTCCGGTCGTCGATAAACCTGTTATTCAATATGTGGTTGAAGAAGCAATCGATTCTAATGTTAAGAATATTATTATTATTACCGGTTCTAACAAGCGGGCGATTGAAGATCATTTTGATGCTCCTTCTGAGGATTTAGTTAAAAATTTAATACAAGGGAAAAAAGAACATCTACTTAAAGAAATTCAAAGAATCTCCAATATGGCCAATTTTATTTATATTCGTCAAAAAGGTCCTTATGGAAATGGCACACCAGTTTTAACAGCGGAACCGGCCATAGAAGATGAGCCTTTCGCTGTCCTTTGGGGTGATGAATTTATTTATTCTAAGCCACCTAGGCTGGCACAGATGATCAAAGTTTATGAAAAATTTGGAGGCATTGTTATATCAGGAGTAAAGATAGAAAATAAAGAAGATTTGAAAAGATACGGAATTGCTGATCTAACACACGTAGAAAATAATGTTTACAAAATAAATAAAATAGTTGAAAAACCCGAGCCTGATAAAGCACCTTCAAATATTGCCACCCATGGAGGTTATATTTTACCGCCGGAAATTTTTTCGGCTTTAAAAAAAATTAATCCTGGAAGAGGCGGGGAGATTTGGTTGGTTGATGCTATCAATTTGCTAATGAAAGAGGGAATCCCTGTCTATACCGTTGTTATTGAGAATGGAAAATATTATGATACGGGAGACAAGTTTGAATATTTAAAAACAGTAATCGAATTTGCTTTAGAGCACGAAGAAATCAATGGGGAATTCAAAACCTTCATAAAATCACTCAAAATCTAATTGCAATATCTTAGGCGTATTGATAGAATGTATACTTATGAATGATAATGATAAAAAAGTAGAAGAACTTTTTGCTGCAGGAATCCATCTTGGACATAAATCTAATAGAGTACATCCAAAAACTAATAAATATATATATTCGTTTGAAAACGGAGTTTCTATAATTGATTTGACTAAAACAGCTGATTATCTTGAAAAAGCAAAAAAGTATGTCTCCGAACTGGGAACAAATGGAAAAGTTCTTCTTGTTGTATGTACTAAAAAGATTGCTTCAAATTTAACTAAAGAATTATGCGAAAAAAACAATCTTCCTTTTATTAATACCAAATGGCCAGCAGGATTATTGACTAATTTTGAAATGATTATAAAAAATGTAAAAAAACTAAATTCAATGAAAGAAGAAAAAGAAAAAGGTTTATGGAGCAAATTTGTTAAACATGAACAGGTCAAATTGGATAAAGATCTAAATAAATTAGAAAAATTTTATGGAGGAATCGCGAATCTCAAAAAATTACCTGATGCTCTTTTTATTATTGATATAAAAAAGGAGAAAAATTCTGTTAAAGAATCGGGAGAAATGAAAATCGTAACGGTTGCCGTGACCGATACTAATGCTAATCCTGATCCAATAAATTATCCTATTCCTGGTAATGATGATTCTCTTACATCTATTGAATATTTTTTGAAGGAAATAATTGAATCTTATTCATCAAGCTATCTAAAAGCTGGAGAAGCAAAAGCTAAAGAAGTAGCCAAAAAATAAATACCATGTACGATATTAAAAAACTAAAACAACTTCGTGAGGAAACAAGAATCTCTTTTTCCCTTTGCAAAAAAGCTCTTGAAGAATCTAAAAATAATATTGAGGCCGCAAAAAAATTATTAAATAAATGGGGTATAGCTAAAGCCCATGATAAATCAGGTCGTAATACTGGTGCCGGTATAATTTTTTCCTACGTTCATCATAATAAAAAAGTCGCCTCTTTAATTCAACTCGCGTGTGAAACTGATTTTGTCTCAGGAAACAAGGAGTTTCAAGTTTTGGGTACTGAATTGGCAATGCAAGTTGCTTCGGTTATGGCTGAAACTAATGAGGAATTGCTTAATCAAGAATATATCAGAGATCCTTCTAAAAAAATTAGCGATTTAATCAAGGAGGCAGTACTGAAGTTTGGAGAAAATATTAAACTGGTAAAGTTTGTGCGGTGGAGTGTATAATAAACTTTATGGATATTGTTTCTACTTTTGCCAACCAAGCCCTCAAAACAATTGCATCGCTGAAAGAAGACCTTAAATCAATCCGTACTGGCCGAGCTTCGCCAAATTTGGTAGAAAACTTAATTATTGAAACTTATGGAGGTCAAACTAAACTAAGATTGTTAGAACTTGCAACTATAATGACCGAGGGAGCATCTTCAATTTCGATTAGTCCTTATGATCCATCTGTTATCCAGGATATTGAAAAAGCAATTTTAAAATCACCATTAGGATTGACTCCAACAACACTTGGAGCAAAAATTGTTATTAAAATACCATCTCTTAATACTGAGCAAAGAGAAAAATATATTAAAGTTGTTAGAGAAAAAGTGGAAGAAAAGAAAGTAATAATAAGAAATCACAGGGATGACTCACGGAGAACTATTAAAAATGCTTTTGAAAAAAAAGAAATGAGCGAAGACGAAAAATATCGCTTGGAAAAAGAAATTGATTCGCAATCAACTAAATTTATGGAAGAAATAAACGCTATTAAAGAAAGTAAAGAAAAAGAAATAATGGAGGTCTGAGAAAACTATGACAATAATAATTTTTATTCTGACTTTATCTATCCTCGTCCTTGTTCATGAACTTGGTCATTTTTTAATGGCTAAAAAAATGGGTGTTAAGGTTGAAGAATTTGGGATTGGCCTACCACCAAAGCTATTTGGAATAAAAAAAGGCGAAACTTTATATACTGTTAATTTATTACCAATTGGCGGATTTGTTAAATTATTTGGTGAAGAATACGATGATCTCGATCGTAAGGACAAGTCTAGACTTGTCCCTACAAACAAAAACCGAACATTTGTCAATAAAAAACCTTGGCAAAAAACATTAATCGTTTTAGGAGGCGTTCTCGGAAATTTTTTGTTAGGATGGTTTATCTTTTCATATTTGGTTACACAGGGAATCCCAGTACCAACCAATAATGTTATTGTAGAAAAAGTTACTAAAAACTCTCCTGCATCCATGGCCGGCCTTAAAGAAAAAGATGTTATAACAAAATTGATCTACAACAATAAATCAATTAATTTAACATCAGCGAACACTCTTATTGAAGAAACTAAAAAATCGGCGGGAAAAAAAATAAAACTTTTTGTTCAAAGAAATCAACAGCAGTTAACAATTGATCTTGTTCCTAGAGTCAATCCACCTAAAGGTGAAGGACCTTTGGGAATTGCCATCACTTCCTTTATTGAAAAAAAATACCCCTGGTATACTGCTCCTTACTACGGCTTGATTGAAGCATTTAGTATTACTTCTAAAATTTCCTCTGAACTGGGAAAAATGCTTTTTAACCTTATTACATTTCAAAAGCAAAATGTTGATGTGGCCGGACCTATCGGTATTGCGAATTTAGCAGGACAGGCAGTTAAATTTGGAAGAAATGCGTTTCTTGAATTCCTTGCTTTATTGTCATTAAATTTAGCTATAATTAACATTCTTCCCTTTCCTGCCTTGGATGGAGGACGTTTAGTTTTTGTCCTTTATGAAGGTTTTACCAAAAAGAAACCCAATAAAGACTTTGAAAAATACACGAACTTGATTGGGTTCGTAGTTTTGTTGTCACTGGCAGCTTTGATTACGGTTAATGATGTTATAAAATTGTTTAGGAAATAAATGTTTAAACCTAAATACAGACTCATCACAATTTCTGGAAAAATTGCGGTCGGAACTACTACTCTGACTAAAAATTTAGTTAATTCTTTAGATTGGAAACATATTAATATCGGGGCAATCCAACGAAAATATGACCGCAGACTTAAAATTCAAGAGAATAAGGTGGGAGCTTTATCTCGTTCCGATGATCACGAAAAAAAAATCGATGATATAACACAACAATTACTAAAAACGGAGAAAGAAATCATATATGAAGGTTGGCTTACCGGATTTTTTGCCCGCTCTTATAAAGATATTCTTAAAGTACTTCTTATTTGCTCCCATGATGATATCAGGGTTGATCGAGTTGCCAATAGAGACAATGTATCAGTTGAAGAAGCAAAACATTGGATTAAGCAAAGGGAGAATGAAAATACCGAGAAATGGAAGCGGTTGTATGGGGAATATAATTTTTGGGACCCAAAATATTTTAATTTGATAATTGATACTTATAAAACCGGACCTCAGGAAACATTGGGAAAAGTATTGGATAAAATTGGGTATGAACATAAATAAAATAACTATTTCAGGTAAAATCTGCACCGGAAAAACTACCTTACTGAAGAGTCTTCAAAAAAAATTACATTGGCCAATCTTTATGACAGGTAAGTTATTTCGTGAGTACGTCAAAAAAAATCAATTGAATTTAGACCAAGTTGAAGAGCAAAATGATGAAGTGACAAAAAAAATTGATTATCAAGTTCGGGATAGAATTTATTCACCAGGAAATTTAATTATAGATGGTTGGATGTCAGGAATAATGGCCAATGACTTACCTAATGTTTTAAAAGTATTATTAATTTGCAAAGATGATATTCGTTATCAAAGATTTGCCAGTAGAGAAAAAATTGATATTAATGAAGCAAAAAAAAGAGTAGAGGAACGTCAATCAAATTGGTTAAATAAGCTAGAAAAAATTTATAATCGCAATGATTTTATTGAGCCAAAAAATTACGATCTCATTATAGACACTTCAGATATTTCTTCCCAAGAGGTTCTGAAAAAGGTTTTTGAAAAACTTAAATAAAAAAACATTACTTTGGTCGCCAATTATCCCACAGTCCTTTAACGGGTTCATAAGGGTGGGGATATAGATCTTCAATCGTATATTTTTCTATTTTTGGAAAACTCCAACCATCTTTACCTTGGACATATTGAATAAGAATAACAGTTGTTTCAGGTGTCTCATGAGACCAAATAAGATGCCTACAAGTTCCGCAAGGGGGAGTACTATTTTTTTGAATTTCCGGAACAGGATCTGCCACTACTATACTTTTAATTTTAGCTTTATATGATTCATGTAGAATCATGTTTGTAATTGCACACCTTTCTCCACAGACTGAAGCATGAGGAATGTTTGATTCATAACATGCCCCATCAAAAATCTTCCCACTATCAGAAAGTAGAAAAGAATATAAAGTATCTACTCCACCATTTATATGGCGTATATTATTATATTTAATAACCGCTTCTTTTGAATATTCAACCAACCTAATTTCCTCCGCTGTTAAACTTATATCCATATAGTAATAATATATCAAAAATTTAAGTCTTTTAACAATTACATAAATACTCGTAAATATCTCTTAAAAGTTTATTTACTATAAAAACACGAATGTATCAATCTATTGATAGATTGATACATATATAAATTAACCCAAGGTTTTTCTAACTTCTTGTCTTCGTTGATGGTCTCTGTATAGTTGCCAGTGCCCAATATAAACTCCCGGATGGATCATAAAATTAGCAAAAAAATCATCAAGAAAATTAAGCACTTTTTCATTTTTTAACATGCCATTAATTATATTTACAACTCGAGAGTTTCTTTTATAATAGGTTGTTGCGTAAAAAAGAATTGTTGCTGTAGACACTTTCAAAGTATCAGCTATGTCACGGTAGTCAACTTTCTTGATTAATAGATAAATAATTGCTAGTCGTTTTGCCAGCATTATCTTTTCTGTTGGAGAAAGTATATCGTCAATTATTAATAAAAAATCCTCCTGCCCCTCATATCTCGAAAAAACTTCATAAAATAACTTATATATCTTAGTCAACAACTTTTCACTGACCAGTTTTTTTGATATCCGAGCCATATATTTTTTTTGTTAATTAATAACGTTTTGTTTTTTTACTTATGAACTTTATAACTTTATAAACTTTTTTTGTCAACCGCTTATAACCAACAAAACTATTCGAATAGACTGTCAAATCAATAATTTTTAATCAAAAGGCACCTCGATTAATTTGCCTATTTCATGCTATTTCATGAATGTATCAATCTATTGATAGATTGATACATTAGTATAAAAATAAATAATTTAAACTGTTTATAATTTGTTTAAATTTTTGTATATAATTACTCTTAACATGCTCTACTCAAAAATATTTGGAAAAACAAAAAAGGATTCAAAAAAATACGATTCTGCAAACGCGACTTTTTTGATAAAAGGAGGTTTTATCGACCAGGTTATGGCAGGAACATATACTTATTTATCACTTGGATTACGTGTCCTAAATAAGATAGAAAATATTATCCGTGAAGAAATCAATACCATCGGTAATGAGATTTTAATGCCTTCAATTGCACCTCTTGAACAGTGGGCAAAAACCAACAGATTGGAAACTGTCGACGTTTTAATGAAAACAACGGCTGCAAATAAATTTGCCTTGGCTAAAAACGATTCGGAATATGTTCTAAGTCCAACTCACGAAGAAACAGTTACGCCACTCGCTCAAAAATTTAACTTAAGTTACAAAGATTTTCCTTTTGCGCTTTATCATATACAAACAAAGTTTAGAAACGAGCCACGAGTAAAATCAGGATTACTTCGAGGTCGAGAATTTCGTATGAAGGACCTTTACAGTTTTCATACTTCTGAAGAGGATATGAAAAAATATTATGAAAATTCAAAAAAAGTCTATTTAAAAATTTTTGAAAGACTTGGAATCGGAAAAGATACGGTGATAACTCTCGCCTCTGGTGGCTCTTTTACCGATGACTATTCTCATGAATTTCAAACTATCTGTGAAACGGGTGAAGATACCTTATTTTTTGTAAAAAGCACCGGTGTTTACTACAACCGTGAAGTTGCACCAACCCAAGCTCCTAAACTTGAAAAAGAAGAAAAAATATTGGACAAATCTGATATCAAAGGTGAGGGAATAATTGGAGTTAACGAATTGGCAAAATTTTTGAATATTCCTGTTGAAAAAACAACAAAAACCATGATCTATGAAACTGATAACAAAAAAATTATTTTTGCTGCCGTTCGAGGTGGATATAATATTAATGAAGATAAATTGAGAAAGGTGGCTTGTGTTAAAGCTTTAAAATTGGCTCCGGCTGAAATCATTAAGAAATTAACGGGTGCTGAGATCGGATATGCAGGTCTCGTTAATTTACCTAAAGGTGTCGAAGTCTACATTGATGAATCGGTATCTGATAGGTTAAATTTTGAAACTGGATCAAATAAAACACATTATCATTCTATAAACGTAAATTTTGACCGAGATATTTCCACACCTAAAAAATTTTATGATTTTAAAATTGCAAAAATCGGGGATCGTTATCCAAAAACAAATGAAGTATATGATGTTGTCAAGGCGGCTGAAGTCGGAAATATTTTTCCACTGTATACAAAATTTACTGAAGCTTTTGACTATAAATTCATAGATAGTGACGGCAAAGAAAAGCCAGTCTATATGGGTTGCTATGGTATTGGTCCTTCCCGAATCATGGGAATAATTGTTGAAAAACATCATGACGAAAAAGGAATAATTTGGCCTGAATCCGTCTCTCCTTTTCAGGTTCATTTAGTTGGTTTAGATCTTAAGGATGAGCCAACGCATTATAATGTTTATAATATTTATAACCTCTTATTAAACCAAGGCATTGAGGTTCTCTTCGATGATCGCGAAGAAGTAACGGCAGGGGAAAAATTTTCCGACGCTGATCTTATTGGAATTCCCGTCAGATTAGTTGTGTCAAAAAGGACAGGGGAGAAGGTGGAGTATAAGAAGAGAAGTGAAAAGGAAACAAAAATTCTTAGCTTAGAGGAAGTAATTAAATTAATATGAAAATTATAGTCACTCATCTTTCTCCTGACCTTGACGCTATAGCCTCTGTCTGGCTAATAAAAAAATATTTAACCGATTGGAATGATACTCAAGTAAAATTTGTGCCATCAGGAACAACATTAAACAACCAATCACCTGATAGTGATAAAAATATTATTCATGTTGATACCGGACTTGGTAAATTTGACCATCATCAAACCAATGACTATACATCAGCCACAAAACTTGTATATAAATATTTGATTGGTCGCGATTTAATTGAGGAAAAAGAAATTAAGGCTTTAGAAAAAATTGTTGAATATGTAAATTCAACTGATCATTTTGCTGAAGTATTTTATCCTGATCCAGCAGATGACCGGTATGATTTTATGATTCGCCAACTTGTTGACGGATTAAAAGTAATTAATCGCGAAGAAACAAAACTTATTGAAATTATTTTTCAATTATTAGAAGCCGCCTTAATTGTTTTTAAAAATAAAGTATCCGCTGAGGAAGAAATTAAAAACGGTTTTGTATTTCAGTCATACTTAGGCAAATCACTTGCAATTGAAAGTAAAAATGAAGAAGCTGTTAAATTAGCCTTAAAAAAAGGATTTGCCCTTGTCATCAGACGTCACCCTGAAGTATGTTTCACGAGAATCAAAACTTTACCTGATAAAAAGTTTAGTTTGAAAAAAGTTTATGAAAATATTCTAAAAATAGATAAAAAAGGCAGTTGGTTTTTCCATGTTTCCGGTCATATGCTGCTTAATGGTTCATCTGGAAACCCAAAACTTATTCCAACATCACTATCCTTAAACAAGATCATTGAAATAGTGAAGAGCATAAGATAGAATTAACATTATTCATATCACATTTGGAAGGAGGCAGAATCATTTATGGTTTTAGTAATAAAAAGAAAAGGCGAATCAAAAGACAGCATGTTCCGAAAATTTACTCGTTCTTTTATTGATGAAGAAATTGTTGATACATTAAGAAAAAAAATGTTTTATAAAAAGCCTTCTTTGAAAAGGAAAGAGGAAGAAAAAGAAAGAATGAAGAACCGGTCTTTAAAACATAGAAAGGTTTTTAAAAAAGTATATAAAAGAATATGATCAGTATTGTTTCTTCATCACGTTACAAAATCAATCGACAAAAAATAAAATCATTTGTAGAAAATATTTTTGAAAAAGAACAGATGAGTTTAGAACAGTCATTGAATGTTGTTTTTGTGGGAAAAAATAAGATGAAGGTCTTTACCGAAAAATATAAAAACGAAAAAGAAACTTTACCAATATTATCTTTCAAATATAACGAAGACGTCGGAGAAAAAGAAATTTTGTTAGGTGAAATAGTTATTTGTTTTCCTCTAGTTATTTTATTAGCCGCTGAACGCAATAAACGAGTAGACGAGATGATAAATGAGTTGGTAAAGCACGGAATCGAAAACCTATTAAAATAATATGTTCTACCTAAAGTATCGTCCAAAAACAATTGAAGAGATTGACAATTTGCATGCTAAAAAAATGATAGGTAAGATATTGGAGTCCAATACTTTACCCCATGCATTTATTTTTGTTGGACAAAAAGGGACTGGAAAAACATCAACAGCAAGAATTCTTGCCAAAGCAGTTAATTGTCTTAATAATAAATTTTCTACAAATTCTCCCCACTCTAAATCTTACGAACCCTGCAATAAATGTGCTAACTGTCAAAGTATTGGACTTTCTTCTTTTACGGATGTTATTGAAATGGACGCTGCGTCAAACCGTGGAATTGAAGAAATTAAAAATTTAATCCGTGAAACTTCATTTCTTCCTATGTCAGGAGGTTACCGGGTTTTTATTATTGATGAGGCACACATGATAACAAATGAAGGTTTTAATGCTCTTTTAAAAACCTTAGAAGAGCCTCCAAAGTCTGCAATATTTATTTTAGCTACTACTAATTTAGAAAAACTACCAAAAACTATCGTTTCCCGTTGTTTAAAGATTAATTTTGGAAAAGCCAATATTACTGATATTTATTCGATGTTAAAAAGAATTTCAAAAAATGAAAATATTAATTTAAAAGATGATTTATTAAGATTAATAGCTAATCATAGTGAGAATTCATTTCGAGACGGTGCAAAAATTTTAGAAGAGATTACTCTTCAAAAAATTGAATCAGTTGAGGAAACAGAAAAATTTTTAGGAATCAGAGGAAGAAATGATTTAATTGAAATTATCGAGAAAAAAAATCTAAAAAATACTCTTTTATGGATAAACGAGTTTTCTCAAAATGGCGGGGACTTTAAAAATCTTATTGAGGATATTCTAAATCAATTGCACTCTCAACTTTTGATTAAAAACGAAATCGGAGAAAATGAAAACAAAAAAACAATTCTAACTTTAAGTGAAATTTCTTTGTTAATGAAATTATTAATTGAAGCCTATCAAAATTTAAGAAATACGCCAATTGATTCTTTACCAGTTGAAATTGCCCTGATTGAGTTTTACAATTCTGTTAGAATATAACTGTTATAATAATTATAATTTTTATATAGACTATGTTAAACCCCTTTGGAGCGTTGGGAGATCTACAGAAATTACAACAGCAAGCACAGAAAATGCAGGCAGCTTTGCAGCAAGAGGAAGTAGTGGTAGAAAATAATGGCGTTAAAGTAGTTATACGAGGAGATCAAATAATAGAATCAATTGAAGTCGATGGAATCGTTGAAAATAGAATTGCCGAGACCGTTAATGAAGCCATCAAAAAAACTCAAGAATTGGCAGCAAAAAAATTAATAGAAATATCCAGCCAACAACAGCAGGGTTAATCATTATATGTTAAAACTATTTTCGGGTTCTGCTAATCCAAAATTATCAAACGAAGTATCAAAACTACTTAATGTTCCTATTTCAAAATCTGAGGTAACTCGATTTGATAATTCTGAAATCAGAGTGACTATTCAGGAAAAAGTAAAAGACGACGTATGCGTTATTCTCCAATCAACTGCCAATCCAACCGATACACATTTAATGGAATTATTTTTTTTTGCTGATGCATTAAAGCGAATGCAGGCAAAAAAAATTATTGCTTTTATTCCATATTTTGGTTATGCAAGGCAGAATCGTGGTCATAGAGCCGGTGAGTCTGTTTCCGTTAACGTTGTTATTCGTTTTTTTGAAACTATAGGTTTTAACCAAGCTTATACTTTTGACCTTCACGATGAAGGCACTGAAGGCATCTTTTCAATTCCATTTAAAAATATTTCAACTTTTTCCATATTGGGAAGAGAAGTCGCTCATTATTTAAAGAATAATAAAAATACTGAGGAGGTAGCTATTGTATCCCCCGATCAAGGTGGAGTGGAAAGGGCTCAAACTTTTGCGGAAAATTTTTTTCACACTAACAATGTTGATATCGCGGTGATTGAAAAGCGCCGAAATTTAGACAAAATACACCAATCAAAGGCTCTTAATCTGTATGGAGAAGTAAAAAATAAAACTTGTATCATCGTCGATGACATTATTACATCCGGAGGTACTTTGGTTCACGCAGCCGAATTTTGTCTTAAAAGAGGAGCTAAACGGGTACTTGCCTGTGTTGTTCATCATGACTTTTCACCAAATGCGGAAAAAATTCTTTCGAATAGCCCGATTGAAAAAATATTTATGAGTAATAGCATTGCCTTAAAACCAGAACAAAAATTCTCTAAATTGGAAGAAATTTCCATCGCCCCATTAATTGAACAGGAGTTAAAAAAATTACTTTAAAACTTATTTCTCCCCTCAATCGCTTTTTTCAAAGTCATGTAGTCGGCGTATTCAAGATTCGCCCCCATCGGTAGTCCGTAAGCCAAACGAGAAATTTTTAATTTTTCATTTTTAATTTTTAATTTATTTTTGATGTATACTGCCGTTGCCTCTCCCTCCATATCCGGATTTGTTGCTAAAATCACTTCAGTGATTTTGTGGGACAATTTTATTCGATTAATTAATTCATTAATTTTAATATCATCAGGCCCTATACGATTTAAAGGATCAATCTTTCCATGAAGGACATGATAAACTCCGTTATAAATCCGTCCTTGTTCAAAAGAAAGCAAGTCTAAGACTGTTTCTACAATACAAATTGTAGAATGATCTCTCTCTTTATTGTCACATATTTCACAAATTTCTTTTTCAGTAAAATTAAAACAATTTTTACAAAGCTTTGTTTTTAATTTTAAATCAGAAACATTTTCTGCAAATTCCTTTAAATCCTCTTCCGGTAAATTAAGCAAAAAAAAAGCTAAACGATTAGCGGTTTTCTCTCCAATACCGGGAAGACGTTCCAAAAATAAGGAAATGTTTTTGAGACTGTTAGGAAGTGATGACATATTTTAAAGCTGAATAACTTCCGCCACTACCAGCGGTTTTCTTCCAGTCGCTTTCCTGAAAAATTCCTCAAGATTTTTTATCACATCATATTGCATTTTACCAACATCAAAAGACTGGTTATTTTTAGTTTTTAAAACATCTTCGATTACTTTTTCTGCCTGCAAATACAATCTTCCTTCTTCTTTTTCAAATATAAAACCGCGGGAAAATATTTTTGGCGTACCTAGCAATATTCCTTTGTTATCAACGATTGATAATGCAAAAACAATTCCATCGGTTGCTAAAGTTTTTCTATCACGAAGTATGACGCTCCCAACATCTCCAATTCCATATGCATCAACGTAAATATTTTTAGTTTCGACCTTGTCTCCTTTATATGCTTTATTTTTTACAAACCAGATTGTCTCTCCTTCGTTCAAAGAAAAAACGTCATTCTTTTTGTATCCTAATTGCTCTACCAAGTTTTCATATTGTTTTTGATGCCGTATTGTTCCTCCAATCGGAATAAAATATTTTGGATCAGTAAAACGTACTAAAAATTTTAGATCTTCCTGATTACCATGACCGGAAGAATGAAGTTGATCGGCGATATCTGAGTAAACTACATCCGCGCCTTCTTCAGACAATTGTTCTATCGTTTCGTAGACACCATTTTCATTACCTGGAATTGGATCCGAGGAAAAAATTATTTTGTCACCTGACTTAATCGTAATATTTTTATTTTGTCTATCAGCTAATTTTGATAAAGCCGACCCATATTGACCTTGTGATCCGGCTACGATCAAACAAATTTTAGCTGCCGGAAATCGACTAACTTCTTCTTCTTTGATAAAAAGACTTTGTGGTATTGGTAAATAACCGATACTGGCAGCTATTTTAGTATTTTCTCTCATTGAGCGACCTAAGAAGCAGATTTTACGATTAAATTTGATGGCTGCGTCTACACATTGACGAATACGTGAAATATTTGAAGAGAAGGTTGTCATAATAAATTTACCTTTAGTTTTTCTCATCTCATCTTCAAAAGTTTGGCCAACAATATTTTCTGAAAGTGTCAATCCTTCGCGCTCCGATCCCAAACAGTCGGAGAGCAAACATAAAACTCCGTCGTGTCCTGCTTTAGTAATTTTATAAAAATCAGGACCTGGACCATAAGGCGGGGTCAAATCTAATTTAAAATCGCTCCCGTGGTAAATTGTTCCGACTGGCGTCTTAATTATGATGTGAGTCGTATCTGGGATTGAATGAGTCATTTTTAAGTAGGAAATTTTGAAATCACCAAAAATATATTCTTTATTAAAATCAACTTTGTTAACTAAAATTTTTTTATGTTTGTCCTTAAATTTATTTTCAATAAACATTGAAGTGAGCAAACTGGCGTAGACCGGAGGACGTCCTAAATCTTCATACAAAAGCGGAAGGGCCGACGTATGATCTTCATGACCATGAGTAATAAGAATAGCCCTAATATACTGTTTTTTATCCATTAAGTAGCTGATATCTGGGATGACAAAATCAACTCCCAATTCTTTTTCTTTTGGAAAACCTATACCACAGTCAACTATGACAATATCTTTAAGCTTATCGTCATTATATGATTCATATACATACATGTTTTTGGTAACACCGACGATACCGCCCAAGGGAATAAAGTGTAGTTTATAAGTAATCATTACTATATTGATTAATTTTTAATTTTAAATGTTAAAAAATTAAATTTTAAAAATTGATTAGAAATTAGTAATTAGAAATTTGAAATTATTTAACGATATAGTTATTATACCAATTGTTATACTTATAGGTATGACAATAAACAAAAAAAAAATTTTAAATAAATTAGCCGAAGTAATGGATCCTGAGTTAAATATCTCGATCGTTGACTTAGGTTTGGTTTATGATACTAAATTAATTAAAAACAAGGTTAAGGTGATAATGACCCTAACAACTATTGGTTGTCCGTTATTCTCTTTGATCGAAACACAGGTTAAAGATAAAATTAAAGAATTAAGGATTAAAGAGGAAGATATTTCTCTTGAACTTACCTTTGATCCCCCCTGGTCAATGGAGAAGATGAGCAAAAAGGGGAAAGCGATGTTGGGAATTTAATAAATAAAACTATGGCTAAAGGAAATATTTTAGGTGATGCATTTGAACAACTAGCTGAACTTGGTGCTTCAACGGCCAAAAAAACTGTTAAATCGGTCGCTGGAATTGTAAATCCGTTTGATCAGGCAAAAACCTCCGAGGTTGGACCTGAACAAAATACGAGAAAAACCTCGGAGGTTAAGCATGGCGCAAACCATACCCCCGTCGATTTTAATAAACTAAAAAATAAATTTCAGGACAAGGATAAACTTCAAGCTGAAGCTTTAAGAAATCGATTATTTCAAATTGTAAAGAGAGAAGATGAAAAAATTCTGGAGCGAAAAGATATGGAAGAGGCACAAAAAAAGAGACAAGAAGAATATGAAGAACAGGAGAAAAAAAGAAAAGAACAGCAGCAAAAAACGCAAAATCAACAGGGAGGTATGCCAACCGGAAAAGCCAAGAGGGGATTCATGGCAAAAAAGAAATCTTCCGAACAACAGCATGTAGAAAACAAGCCCGCCTCGGGAAAGCAGTGATAATGAACGGAGTATAGCTCAGATGGCTAGAGCGCAGCGTTCGGGACGCTGAGGTCGGCAGTTCAAGTCTGCCTACTCCGACTTTGTCTCGCCGAAGCTCAAAGAGCGAAGGCGGACTTTTTTATGAAAAACAAACTAACTCAAATTTTTGCTCTTCATTTTTTCAATGATGGTTTTTTAGCAAGTATTATTTTACTTTTGCCATTTATAAAACAAGACTTAAATCTTTCTTTAACTCAAGTTGGTATTTTGACTTCCATACTTTCAATATCAGGTATCCTCTTATCACTGCCTGCAGGTTATTTTGGTCATAAAATTGGTGCAATAAAAATACTTTCTTTTGCAATATTTTTCTACTCAATTGGTTTTATTGCCGTTGGATTTTCTTTTTCTTATTTTTATTTAGTGATTTCATTTTTAATCGCTGCTCTCGGATTTGGGATATTCCATCCAATTGCATTTTCACTCGTTGCTAAGTGGACTCCGTTAGATAAATTAGGTAGAGCAATGGGAAATTTTACTGCAGTTGGAGATGTTGGAAGAATTGCTCTATCTTCGACAGTTGCGTTCATAATAGTTGCAATCGGATGGCAAAAAACTTCAATTATTTACGGAATAATCTCACTCTTTTCTATCTTTCTAATTATATTTTTTAATAATAAGGATGAGGAGGATGTTGAAACTAAAAAAAATAAGGTCGAAATAAATTACTGGCAAATAATTAAAAATTCAAAATTTATTTTTGCATTGCTTACTACTTTTTTTGATAATCTGGCATCGTCGGCACTTTTCATTTTTATTCCTTTTCTTTTTTTACAAAGAAATGTCAACCCTTCAACCTTAGGTATCTTTACCAGCGCCTTCCTTATTGGAAATTTGATTGGAAAAACAACACTAGGAAGATTGTCCGATAAATATACGAATACAAAAATATTTATAATGGCCGAATTTTTTATGGCAGTTTTTATAGTTTTATTAACCCTAAGCTATTCGCAGTTTTTAATAATAATTGTTTCTGTTATTCTTGGTGCTTTGACCGCAGGAACTATTCCTGTTAGATCAACAATGATAACTGAGTCTACTCAGCATCATAAAGAATATGAAAAAGTTTTTGGGATCGGAAGTTTTGTTGCTAATATTGCTACCAGTTTAGCGCCTGTTATTCTTGGATTTGTTGCAGATAAATATGGAATAATTAATGCTTTTAATGCCTCTGCAATGTTTGCTCTTTTTGCAATTATACCTGCTTATATTTATGGTAGAGAAAAAAATAATTTTAGGAAATTCTACTAATAAAATCTGCTACAATTAATCTGTTATGAAACTCTATAACACCTTAACCCGCAAAATCGAAGAATTTGTCCCTCTAAATCCTCCAAACGTTTCTTTTTATGCCTGTGGTCCGACCGTTTATGACTTTACTCATATTGGCCACATGAGAACTTATACGAATAATGACGTACTAAAACGTACCTTGACCTATCTTGGTTATAAAGTTAATCATGTGATGAACGTGACCGACGTCGGTCATCTTTCGGGGGACGATGACAGTGGGGAAGACAAGATGGAAAAGGGGGCAAAAAAATATGGAAAAACTGTTTGGGATGTGGCTAAATTTTATACCGATTTTTTCTTTAAAACTACCGATGTTTTAAATATTCTTCGACCTGATATTACCTGTAAAGCAACTGACTATATAAAAGAGATGGTTGAATTAATTATTAAACTTAAAGCAAAGAATTTAGCTTATGAAACAAAAGATGCGGTTTATTTTGATGTCTTGAAGTTTAAAGATTATGGAAAATTATCCGGTCAAAAATTGGAAGATAAAATTCAAGCAAGTAGAGAAGAAGTCTACGTTGATCCGGGGAAAAAACATCCGACCGATTTTGCACTCTGGTTAAAAAGAGTTGGCCGTTTTGAGGATCATACTATGTATTGGCCATCACCTTGGGGTGATGGTTTTCCGGGATGGCATATTGAATGTTCGGCAATGAGTATGAAATATTTAGGTGAGACAATAGATATCCACACCGGAGGAATCGATCATATCCCAGTTCATCATGAAAATGAAATTGCCCAATCAGAAGGAGCAACCGGTAAACCATTTGTCAAGTATTGGGTTCATTATAATTTTCTGACGATTGATGGCCAAAAAATGAGCAAGTCTTTAGGAAATTTTTATACACTCGAAGATATTGAAAAAAATAAAATTAACCCGATTTCTTTAAGACTTTTATTTTTACAGTCTCACTATCGTCAATCACTAAATTTTACTTGGCAATCAGCCCGTGCAAGTCTTGAAGCTTTCAATCGATTAAAAGAAATTGCCTCAAATTTAAAATCTGATAAAATTCTGTCCTCAGTAAAATCGTCAAAAGCCATTGCCTTTCAACAACAATTTCGTGACGCATTAGAGAATGACTTACAAACTCCACAAGCCATTGCTGTGATGTGGGACATGGTTAAATCTGACATTACTAATGACGAAAAATATTTTTTACTGATGGATTTTGATAAAGTTTTTGGCTTAAATTTAAATAACATCACTGAAGAAAAAATTGACGCAAATATAATCACCCTTGCCGAAAGAAGATTGGAGGCAAGAAAACAGAGAAACTTTGACGCGTCTGATCGATTAAGAATAAAAATAGAAAAAGCAGGATTTAAGATTGAAGATGTAGGAGATAGTTATAAAATAAAAAAAGTTTGATTATTAAAATTTGGAATTTGTTTGGATCTTGGAATTTATAATTTAGGATTTTTAGCAATTCGCTTATATATCCTTATCAATGGGTGATCAAACACCGTCCACGTTTCCTCAGCGTCTTCGTCAGGAAATTCTATTAATGTCTGTCCAAATAATCTTATCTTCGGAAAAGAATTAAATTCCGCAACTTTTACAAATCCTAATTTTCCAGAAAATAAACCCTCATAATATTTATTTAAAATCGGATTTTGTTCTTTTGGATGATTAGCAAAAATTCTTCTTGATGGAATAAATATGTAATCAGCTTTTTTAAGGTGGACTTTTAACTCCGACTGCAATTCCGGACTTTCATCTAAGTCGTAAAAATTAAATGAAATAACAGAGTATCCATTGCTTATCGGAATATCAACGACGTTAGCTGTTTCCGATAAAATATACGAATTATTAGGAATATTTTTATAAATCCAATTTGAAGCTGTGAAGCGAACATCGGGGTTTTGATAGATATGTAAATATGATATCCCAGGAATTATTAATATCAGTGTCATTCCCGCGAAGGCGGGAATCCAGAGCCTTTGATTGAATCGTTGGATAATATTATGTAAAAACAAAATAGTAAATATCGTCATCAAAGGAAAAATCGGACTCATAAACCGACTCCATTTTGCGGATATCATTGCAGTTGGAATAAAATAAATCAGAAAGGCAAAACGGAGAAGATTGTTTTTTTTATCTCTCCAGCTTAGACCCAAAAATCCTAACCCTCCTAATATAAACGCTGGCCAACCCAAAGCGTATGGAAAGATTTTTGTTAACTGAAAATAAAATGGTTCTGTCCCAAAAAATTGTCTTGTATAAAA
This sequence comes from Patescibacteria group bacterium, assembly GCA_038061735.1. Taxonomy (GTDB): domain Bacteria; phylum Patescibacteriota; class Microgenomatia; order UBA1406; family GWC2-37-13; genus GWC2-37-13. The sequence goes on along the minus strand of JBBTYO010000011.1, from coordinate 21,146 downwards.
AACTAAAGATTTTCCGAGGGCAACATCAGATTCATAATTCATTGAGCTAATAAAATCCCTAAAATTCAAAAAATTATGAGGCGAAAATAATACCACAGAAATTATTGCTAACACTCCAAATTTAATTAGATTTTTATATCCATCCCACGACCGTAGACTAGATAATATAGTTATTAGCGGAACAACAATAAATATCATTGATGAAACTTTCGTAGCTACTGCCAACCCTGAAACTAAAGCCAACCATATAACTGATACAGTTGTACGACGTTCCAACATTTGCATTGATAAATAGACGATCAAACTATAAAAAAGCATAAGCAAAGATTCCGTCGTACCAAAGTGTGAAAACTGAATTGCATAGGGAGAAAAAATAATAATGATATAAGAGATAAAGAGTGTGAAGTAAGATTCTTTTTTAATTATAAATTTTATAATTTTTATAATAATTATTGCGTTTATAACAGATGCTACTGCCGATATTATTCTCAAACTAATAGTTGCTTCTAGCTTTAATAAATAAGCAATCAGATAGCCCAAATAAAGTGGAAACTGTCCATAAGCAAAAAAGTGAGGATTACCGCATTCGCGAAAATTCGAAATTATGCAATTCAATCCTTGAATTGCACTTGCCATATTTCTCTCATCAGGATGCATCGGATAGGGAAGACCCCAGCCCAGGTTGACAAACCTGGAATAAACCAATAAACCAATTGTCAATAACCAAATAATTGAAATTACTTTACCGTTGATTTTTCCCATGTTAATTAGTATTATTGTACAGATAAACATATGAAATATGAATTAACTTTCCTTTCAAAGGAAGAAACTGAGCTAAAGACAATCAAAGATTTGATTGAATTGTATAAAGGTAAAGTTACCAAAGAAGAAAAGTGGGGCGAAAGAACTTTGGCTTATACAATAAAGAAAAATCGTACAGCTCTTTTTTATAATTTTCAATTTGAAATAGATAAAAAAAGTGTTTTGGAGCTAAAAAATAAACTTAATCTAAACGAAAAAATTTTACGGTATTTGTTATTAGTCCGGGAGTAATATTATGGCGAGCCGATCGTTAAACCGAATTGTTTTGATTGGTAATTTAACCCGCGATCCTGAATTAAAATATACGCCGATTGGAACCGCAGTATGTACTTTTAGCATTGCCACTAATCGAAGTTGGACATCAAGCGATGGCCAAGCTAAAGAGGAAGTTCAATACCATAGAGTGGTTGCTTGGCAAAAACTAGCTGAACTTTGCGGAAAGTTATTGAATAAAGGTCGAAAAGTATTTGCAGAAGGTCGGATGACATACCGAACGTTTACTGGAAAAGACGGTATCCAAAGAACAATAGCGGAAATTGTTCTCGACGATTTTATAGTTTTTGGTGAAGGAAGAAAGATGACTGAAACAGGCCCAACGGATAAAAAGGTTGAAACAATATCAGCAAATGAAGAAGCGGCGATCAAGAAGGAAGAGGCCAAAACAGAGTCATCAAAAGAAGAAACTGTAAACCCTGATGATATTCCGTTTTAAAAATTTAAAAATATTATATGAATAAATGTTTTTTTTGTCAGTTTAAAGCAAACCCGAGCTTTAAAGAAGTAGACAATTTACAAAAGTTTTTAACGCCAAGAAAGAAGATTTTAAATCGTGAAAAAACTAATGTCTGTGCTAAACATCAAAGAATTTTAACCAAAGAATTAAAATATGCCCGTTATTTAGCTCTTATTCCTTATGTATCATATCAGGGTTTGCGTTGAGTACTTTTTCTTCATATAATGAATTGTTATGCTCATAATTATTCCATTTTCTATCTCTGATCATTGTTTGTTAAAAGAAGGCCAAACGGTAGATTTCGACACACCATTTTTACAAAAAAAGATCGAGGAAGAAATAAATATTTCTATTGCTAAAAATTTAAGTGTGCCTCCACAAAAAATTTTTCATTATCTAAAAAAATTTGTTGGAGAGTCAATTGAAAAGAATGAAACATTAGCCATTAATAAGGGGATATTTACAACAAAAAAAATCGTTTCTAAATATTCAGGTTTGATTAAAGAAATTAATCATTCTGACGGTTCGATAACGATACTTAGTAAAACTGAAGCCGAAAATACTGTCAATTCATATTTCAAGGGAAAAGTGAACAAGATTAAAAAAAATGAACTGTCTATCGAGGTAAATAAGGGTGAAGAATTCCCTGCTAAAAATGTTAGTCAATATTTTGGTGGTAGAACATTTTATACAGATGAAAGATCCGATTTTAATTCAGAAAACGTTTTGAATAGTATTGTTGTTTGCGAAAACATAACTTCTTATTATAAAGCTAAGGCCGAAGCACTTGGAGCCAACGGTTTTTTAAGTTTATCCAAATTAACCGAAGAGTCAGGAACTCCTTACGCCCAATTAAAAAATATTAATGATTACAAAAAAATTACTAAAACAAAATTTACCTATTGCACTATACTGAGTAACTCAAGTACTATTTATCTTTATCAATGAAAAATAATAAACTAACAAATATTCTTTTGACGTTATCTTTTATTGTCCTTATCTTTGGTAGTGGCTATAAAATTGGGGAATATAAAAGTCGTTTTACTTCGTTGCAACCTGCAACCTACAACCAACGCAATATAAACTTTGATCTTTTTTGGGAAACTTGGAATAAATTACAAGAAAGCTATGTTGACCAAAAAAAAGTCGATCCTAAAAAAATGTATTTGGGAGCCATTAAAGGAATGGTCGCATCTATCGAGGATCCTTATACATTTTTTCTGACTCCTGAAGAAAATAAACAAACCAAAGATGATTTAGGTGGAAAATTTGAAGGTATTGGTGCCCAACTAGGATTAAAAGATAATCGGATTATTATTATTGCTCCATTAAAAAAATCTCCGGCTGAAGTCTCAGGGGTGAAGCCGGGAGATTTTATTAATAAAGTTGATGGCGTTACAACCAGTAATTGGACTCTAACTCAGGCTGTTTCTAAAATTCGTGGACCAAAAAACACCAAAGTTAAATTGACTTTAGAAAGAAATAATAAAGAGTTTGATGTGGTGATTGTTCGCCAACAAATTATCGTTTCCTCAGTCGAACTTAGTTACGAAAAGAATATCGCTGTCCTCAAAGTCAATCAGTTTGGAGATAATACAAACGATGAGTGGAATAAAGCTGTCCAGGAAGTTGCTGGTAAATGGTCAAATAAACAAGTTTCCGGTTTGGTATTAGATGTACGAGATAACCCAGGTGGATATTTGGACAGTTCTGTTTACCTTGCATCAGAATTTTTACCATTAGGAAAATTAGTTGTCAAACAAGAAGCAACTTTGTACGGCAATAAGGAATATCGAGTTTCAAGAATTGGAGTATTAAAGGAAATTCCTTTAGTTGTATTAATTAATAAAGGCTCCGCTTCCGCTTCGGAAATTTTGGCGGGCGCTCTTCGGGATCATGCTCGTGCGCAACTAATTGGGGAAAAAAGTTTTGGTAAAGGTTCAGTCCAGGAAGCTCTTGATCTAAAAGAAGGTGCAGGGTTACACGTAACGGTTGCCAAGTGGGTATTACCAAATGGAGATTGGATTAATAGCAAAGGGATTGAACCAAAAATTAAAGTTATAAATGAAATCAAGGAAGGAAATACAATTACTAAAGAAGTTGATAAACAACTAGAAAAAGCAATTGAGCTTTTGACTAAATAACTATGAAAAAACTTCTGCTTGTTTTATTTGGAGTAATAATTATTATTGTGATTGTTCAAAAATTTGGATTATTAACTTATTTTTTTAACAATAATAAGCTTATTTTAAATAACCAAGCTTCGATTACTCCAACCGCCACAATCTCACAAATTATCAATCGACCCATTATCGGAATTCACTACAAAATGATAGATAAACAAACGGCCAGTCAAAATAGACTTACTGAAGGTGCTTATGTCACCCAGGTAATTAAAGGTTCACTAGCGGAAAAAGCCGATATCCGGGAAGAGGATATTATTACCGAAATTGATGGTCGAATAATTGTAGGCCTTAACGAACAATCTGTTTATAATCTAATCTCAACACTAAAATCTGGAACAAAAATAAACTTAAAGATCTGGAGAAATAAAGAAATAAAAAATATCCTTGTAACATTAGATTCTACGCAATAAAGATTTCTTCTTACTTAAATCTGGTTTTTTTGTATAATTCAACTATGGACAACAAAAAAATTACGCCGCAAATATTGAAAGGCTTTCGGGATTTTTTGCCGATTGAAGCGATGAGACGTCAGTATGTGGCAAATATAATTAGAAACACTTTTGAATTGTATGGTTTTGAGCCATTGGAAACACCTGCTATCGAGTATCTTGAAGTCTTTACCGGTAATATTGGTGAGGATGAAAAACTTTTCTATAAATTTGAAGATGCGGGTGGACGAAAAGTAGCCCTTCGATACGATCAAACCGTCCCTACGTGCAGACTGATTGCTCAATATCCAGATAAGATAACTATGCCTTTCAAAAGATATCAGATTCAAACTGTTTGGCGTGCCGAAAAACCTCAAAAAGGACGCTATCGAGAATTTTTACAGTGCGACGCTGATATTTTCGGAGTTAATGATAGAGCTTCTGATGGAGAGTTGGTCGCCTTAACAATTGATATTTTTAAGAACTTAGGATTTAAAAAACCAATCGCATTAATAAATGACCGTGCTTTATATAAAAACGCTCCCTACAAAGCCATCGTCGCCATAGATAAACTAGAAAAAATTGGAGAAGAAGGTGTAATTGCTGAATTAATTAGAAAAGATTATTCTCTCGAAGACGCAAAAAAATTACTTAAAGAAATATCTTCATCTAAACCTAACGAAGATTTAAAAACTATATTTAAATTTTTAGATGACTATGGAATGAAGGAAAATTATCAGTTTAAACCAACCTTGGCTCGATCTTTTTCTTATTCTAATGGCACTATTTGGGAAATTATCGTTGATGAATTTAAAAGTGGATCACTTGCTGGTTGCGAAAGGTTTGATAGTTTAGTATCAAGATTTAGCAATCAGAATATTCCTGCTGTAGGTTTTGCAGTTGGTTTTGATCGAACCGTTCTCGCCATGGAAGAATTAGGTTTATTCCCAGATATAAAAACAACCACAAAGGTATTGGTGACAATTTTTGAAAAAACCTTACTAAATCAATCACAAAAAATAACTCAAGCCTTAAGAAAAAATAAAATTAATACTGACCTTTATAGCGACCCTAATATAAATCTCGATAAACAACTAAAATATGCCAACAAGAAAAATATTCCCTACGTAATCATCATTGGACCGGAGGAAGTAGCAAGCGGTAAAGTGGTTTTGAAGGATATGAAGACGGGGGAACAACAGAAACTAAATATTGAAGAAGTTATAAAGCAGTTATCCAGTTAAAGGGTTAAAAAGTTAACGTGTTAAAAACCAACTCATTAACCCGTTAACACGTTAACCTAATAACTCTTTTACAAATATGTTAATCAACCCCAACGTCGCCATTATCGAAGCTTTACCCGGAGTTGGGGGAGACGAGTCAAAACTCTGGATGGAGGAGTTGTTGGAATCATATTTGCTGTTTGCCCAAAAAAAAGGATTTAAATATTCCAATTTGGATGAAAAAACAATTAAGATAAATGGTCCTGATGCTTTTAATCTATTTAAAAATGAAACCGGTGTTCATCGAGTCCAACGAATTCCTGATACGGAAAGAAAGGGAAGGATCCACACTTCTACCTGTATCATCGTTGTTTTGCCACAAATTATTCAATCAGATCTTCGAATCAATCCCAACGATCTTGATTGGCAGTTTTATAGATCCGGTGGACACGGGGGACAAAACGTCAATAAGGTTTCAACTGCAGTCAGGTTGATACACCGACCGACTGGGATCGTAGTTACTGCAAGCCGTGAGAGAGACCAAGGAGCAAACCGTAAGATCGCCCTGGATCTGCTTAACGCCAAACTTTATCAACTTGAAGAAGAAAAGAAAAAAGGGATGAGGAACTCTTATGTTACTAATGTTGGAATAGGGGATCGGGCTGAAAAAATCCGAACTTATAATTTTCCCCAAAATCGCTTGACTGATCATCGAGTGGGCAAAAGTTTTCATAATCTTGAAGATATTATTGATGAGGGCAAATGGGATAAAATCTTTAATCTGGAATGAATAGAAAATCACTTATATCTTTATTAAAAAATCGCGACTACGTCCTACTTCAAGTTGGTATTTTTATTTCCCGGACCGGTTCATTCATGCAGGACGTTGCCGTCAACTGGCAGATATATCAATTAACAAGATCACCTCTCTCGTTAGGAATTGTTGGACTGGCAAAATTTGTACCAGTCTTAATTTTTTCGTTGATGTCAGGAATTGCCGCTGATATGTTTAATAGGAAAAAAATTATTTTTTTAGTTCAATTTTTTTCAATTATTAATTCGTTAGCTTTTGCTTTTTTAACAATTTCCGGAAGGATCACCCCGATGTTAATCTATCTAATAGTTGGGCTGGAGGCAGGATTTGCATCATTCGAAACACCGGCTCGTCAATCTATGCTGCCAAACTTGGTGAAAAAAGAAGACTTTCCATTGGCTGTCAATATTAACAATCTTCTTTATAGCTCTACGAACTTTATCGGACCAGCAATTAGTGGATTTATTATTGCCTTTTGGGGTGTTAAATCAATTTATTTAATTAACTCAGTTAGTTTTTTTGCTGTCATTATTGTTCTGCTGTTGATGAAACCGATTTTAAAAACATTTGAAAAAAAGCCGGAGCTTAATTTAAAAAGTATTATGGAGGGAATCAAATTTGTCTTTAGCACTCCTTTAATTCTTAGTTCAATGATGATTGATTTTGTAGCCACTTTTTTTGCTTCAGCCTCAACTCTCATGCCAATTTTTGCCGTCGATATTCTCAAAGTTGGACCAAAAGAACTTGGTTTTCTATACGCCGCTCCTTCAATTGGTGCTATCCTTGCAGGAATAATTTTTCCTTTTATTAATCGGATAAAAAATAAAGGCAAACTACTTATTTTTAGTGTTTGTTTTTATGGTTTAAATACAATTTTATTTGCTTTATCAAGGAATTTTTATCTTTCTTTGTTTTTTATTGCACTATCTGGTTCCGGCGATTTAATGTCTTCTGTTATCAGAAATGTAATCCGTCAACTTAATACACCAGATCACATAAGAGGGAGAATGACCGCTGTTAACATGGTTTTTTATATCGGAGGACCGCAGCTGGGAGAAACAGAAGCAGGATTTGCTGCTTATTTGATGGGTACACCCTTATCAGTCGTTTTTGGCGGAATTGCGACCATCATCGCCACAATTTATATTGCTATAAAAACACCGGAACTGTTAAATTATAAAGACAGAGATTAAATTAAATTACTATAGGGTCTTGACTATTGGTAACTAATAAAGTATATTATTCCCATAAACGCCTCGTCCATGCGTAAGCCCGACGAGGTTTTTTTATGTATTATAAGTTGTTCTTATGAGTCTACTATTTTTAAAATTTATCAAACTGCATTATGAAGGATCTATGTTTCATGTTGTAGTGGAACAATTCATTGTTCCATAATCATTCATTAAAAAATCAATTTCTTATTTTTTCACTTTTATCGCTTTTTTTAAAATCTGACGATTTACCAAAATGTACAGTTAATTAATTAACTAGTCTTAACTTATTTAGTCTTGAAAATAATATAGCCACTTTTTAATATTTACTTTTGAATTTTAATTATAGATTTTCTTTTTTAAATCGATATAATGTTTCTATGCAAATTTTGGAAGGAATAAAAGGAATAGGCAGGTTTATAGAAAAAAGGCCAGAAGAAAAAAACAGACATCCAGCAATAGTGGTTGTGGAATTTGGTGGTGGAGGCTGCAATAAAGCAAATGATCCTTCATGTCGAGATTTTTGTGCAGTTCCAACTGGAAAATTATACAATCCAATTCTTGATCCACCAGTTGAAATGATGAATAAGTTATTTTCCCAAATTTCTCTTTTAAAACCCGCAGTGTTGAGTATTGTCCCAAACGGAGAGATAGTAGATACTATTCATCAATCCAATACAAAATGGGGGAAAGTTATTGAACTTTTTGAAAATGAAACTATAAATAGAAAGCAAAAACAAGCGTTAGAAAAATACTATTTTCGAAAGAATAAAAAGGGATTGATGGATACGGAACAACCGATGAATCCAGCGGAAAAAATTGCGTTAACAATAGCTTCAGGAACAAATAGCAAGATAAATATTTCTCTGACAAGTAATGGTAGTTTTATAACTAAAGATTTAATCGAACTTTACGGTAGGATGGGTTTACAAACACTTAATCTTTCCTATCATCCCAATTCCATTTTTGACCCATCAAAATATAATCCTGACCTTGAACATTTAATTGTAAAAGCAGAAGAAGCGATGAGCGCAGATATCACTCCAACTATTACTCACGTCATGACCAGGAAAAATACTGATACTTTTGTTGCTTTAAGCGATTATATTACAGAACATGACATATTATTTGCCGTTGGCCTGGCTCAAGGAAAAGGAATGGCTTTTTCAGCAAATAACGAATCTATAGAACCAACTACTGATCAAGTTAAGATGGTTTTTAGAAGATTATTAGCCAGACGATTGTTTGCCGACCGTCATATCCGAACAACTATGCCGTATTTGATTATGGCTCCGTATATGCCTCATTGGGTCTGTGATCAAACAACCGATTTTTTTCACATCAGCGTTCAATTTGTTAACGGTCATTTAATCCCGAGGCTTAATGTTTGTTCCGAAGTTCGTCCCAATGATACTGCCCAACTAGAACAATTCTTAGAGGGAGGGGATTTGGATGTAGGAGAGTATTTTAAATGGCGAAGCGAATCAATGAAAGCAACTAAAAACGGCTGTCCATCTTGTATTAATCAATGTTATTTTGAGGCAGAAATGAGAGGAGGAGGCGATACGAAGAACGATTTAGAAATGTGGAGCCATTTTGAAACAGTAGGAAAAGCCTTAAGGCAAAAATATACTTTTCGACATTCAATAAGACCAACCGTTTCTGAAAAAGGAGATTTCCAAAATCCTTATCTTTGGGAATCGTTATTACAAGGAGTAGCTCGTCAAGTAGCGTCATTGGCAGGAGATAATTATTGGCAGGAAACTTTCAAACGTTCGGTAATTAATTATGAAATATTGCTGAGAACATGCATTGAAGAAGCTTGTGACAAAACTATTGTCAATGACCTTGTAGAACGAGAACAACATGATCAAAAGATGTATTTATTTAAAACAGTGGTTTTACCTGAAAAAAATAAATCCGTTTCTGTCCATGAAAGTACAGAATGGTCAGATAGCCCATCTTGGCAAAGCCGGGCTCTTCGAGGCTTATATCTTAAGACTCAAAGAAGCGGGAAGGAAGCGGGTATCGCCGTACCGGCAAGATATACAGGAATTTTAAAACATGAAAATATATTTGATTTTCAAAACGGAGTAAAAAGTATTGTTGAACAACAAAAACATAAAAGTATATTAATTAAAGAAAAACAAGGAAGAATTTTTCCATTCATTAAAATTAATTTGGAATTTTTAACCAATCTTTCACAGCTTTATAGGCTTTTTAACCTATCATTTTTAAAAAATTAGTCTGGATTCCCGCCTGCGCGGGAATGACATCAAAAAATCCGTTGAATATTTGGCTTCTTGTCTGATATAATTGTTTTCTTATGAAAGCAAAAATCCATCCAATTTATTATTCAGATGCTCAGGCTGTTTGTGCTTGTAGAAATACGTTTACGACCGGATCGACCAAACAAACGATTACTGTTGAGGCCTGCTACAAATGTCATCCTTTTTATACCGGAGAACATAAATTCTTAGATAGAAAAGGTCGGGTCGACTCGTTCCAGAAAAAACAAGCCTTTGCGGTAAAGTATAAAAGTGCCAATGCCGGAAAAAAACAAAAAGATAACAAACAAGAAAAAAACGTAAAATCTTTACGTGAACTTTTGGGAGAATGATGATACAATTATAAAACCTTAGAAATCAGGTATAAAAATAAATCCTGGTAAAATACTCGATATAGTCGAGATATGGTAAAAATATGGCAAACACTAATAAAAAAAATCAGGTTCAGGTAATTTCAGATATTGTTAAAAAAAATCCGAATATTCTACTTGTCAAAATTGGTAAAACCACACATCAAAGTCTGGAGTCTTTACGTCGCGAACTATTAAAAAGTGATTCAAAGGTAAAAGTTATTAAAAATACTTTGTTCGAAAAAGCTATTAATAAAATTGCCTTAAAAAATAAAGTTTTTATTGATTTTAAAAAACAATTTTTCCCCTTAAAAGAAACAACGGCTCTAGTGACTTTAAGTGATAAATGGTACGATGGTTTAAAAGCACTCTATCTATTTACAAAAAAAGATGTTACTGTCAGCTTTAAGTCTGCAATATTGGATAAAAAAATATATGATGCTGAGAAATCTATTCAAATCGCCCAATTACCAAGTAAAGAAGAATTATTGGGTAAGATCATCGGAAGTATGAAAAGTCCAATGAGTAAATTTGTTTATGCTTTGAAATATAATACTAATAAATTTGTGTATATTCTGAATGCTAAATCAAGGGAGGTGAAATCATAAATGTCTGAAATAAAATTATCTGAAAAATTAAATAAAATCGCTACCGAAATCGAAGCTTTGACAGTAGTTGAAATGGCGGAACTCGCCAAATATTTAGAAGAAAAATTTGGTGTTTCTGCTATGCCAGTTGCCGCTGCTCCAGTCGCTGGAGGCGCTGCCCCTGCTGCTGAAGAAAAAACCAGCTTTACCGTTGTTTTGACCGCCGCCGGAGACAATAAATTAGGAGTAATCAAAGCCGTTCGAGAAATCCTTCCTAATCTAGGACTCATGGATGCTAAAAAACTAGTAGAGTCTGCACCAAAAGATTTGTTAGTTGATGTGAAAAAACCTGCCGCTGAAGAAGCTAAGAAAAAAGTTGAAACAGCCGGTGGAAAAGTAGAATTAAAGTAAATTTTTATTAATCTAGCCCCGCTTTCCAAGGCGGGGCAAGGAAGTGGTGTTTGGTATAATTTATACTTATGGCGTCTACAAAAAAATCTGATTACGGAGCCGATTCAATAGTTGTACTGGAAGGACTTGAACCGGTTCGAAAAAGACCGGCGATGTATATAGGAACTACTGCACAATACGGCGTTAATCACTGCTTAAACGAAATTATTGACAACTCAATTGATGAGGCCTTAGCTGGATATTGTAAACGAATTGAAATTCGAATAGAAGATAATGGCTACATGACCGTTATCGATGATGGTCGAGGAATTCCTGTTGAAAAAATACCCAAATATAATATTTCCGCCCTTGAATTAGTCATGACAAAACTGCATGCGGGTGGAAAATTTAATGCCGGGGCTTATAAAGTTTCCGGTGGACTTCATGGAGTAGGCGCTTCAGTTGTTAATGCTTTATCTGATCATGTCATAATCGAAGTTAAACGGGAAAATCAAATTTATAGACAGGAGTATAAAAGAGGTATTCCAATTACGCCTGTTAAAAAAGTAGAAAAATCTGTTTTAAATTTTAATTTTGAACAGGGAACAGCCGTTTCCTTTTTACCAGACAAAGAAATCTTTAAGGAAACCATAGAAATTAATAATGGAATATTTAAAAAGCAAGTTAAAGAACGAGCTTACTTGATAAATAATGTTTATTTCCGGATTTTTAATAAAAAAACTGCCGAAAAATTTGCTTATTATTTTGATGGGGGAATTATTTCTTTACTTCGCGATATGAATCGAGGGAAAAAAGTTCTTCATGATCCAATCTATATTCATAAACAGGTTGATGATAAAGAGGTTGAAGTAGCTATTCAATACAATTTATCTCTAAATGAAAACATTCATTCTTTTGTCAATGTTATTAATACTCACGAAGGCGGTACCCATTTAACAGGATTTAAAACAGCTCTTACTAAAGCAATAAATAATTACGCAAAAAAAGAGTTAGGAGAGAAAGATAAAAATAGCGAAACTTTTTCTGGAGATGATGTTAAAGAGGGACTCGCAGCTATTATTTATATAAAAATGCCTGCGACCAATCTTCAATTTGAAGGGCAAACAAAAACTAAGCTCGGAAATTCAGAAGTCCAAACCATAGTTCAACAAGCTGTTTTTGAAGCTTTGGAAACATATTTTGAAGAAAACCCAAAAACCGGTAAAGAAATCCTTGGAAAAATTTTCTTAGCTCAAAAAGCTCGATTGGCGGCTAAAGCTGCCAAAGAAGCCGTTATGAGAAAAGGGGCTTTGGAAGGCGCCACTCTTCCTGGAAAACTAGCTGACTGTCAGGAAAAAGACCCGTCACTTTGTGAAATATTTATGGTTGAGGGTAATTCGGCCGGTGGTACCGCCAAAGAAGCCCGAAACCGTAAATTTCAGGCAATCCTTCCTTTAAGAGGTAAAATTTTAAATACCGAAAGGGCATATCTCGATAGAGTTTTAGCTTTTAAAGAAATAAAAGATCTTGTCATAGCTTTAGGCATGGGTATTGGAGAAAATATTAATTACGCAAAACTTCGTTATCACAAAATTATTATTATGACTGATGCCGACGTTGACGGTGAACATATTCTGACTCTTATTTTGACTTTTTTCTTTAGACATATGCCTGATGTAATTCGTAAAGGACATCTTTATGCAGCTCAACCACCTCTTTTTAAGGTTCAACAAGGTAAACAAGTTCATTACGTATATTCCGATGAAGAAAAAGACAAACTTGTAGCTCAATTGCTGACCAAACAAACAAGTCAACCCAATGTTCAAAGATATAAGGGTCTTGGAGAAATGAATCCTGACCAACTTTGGGATACAACGATGGATCCGGAAAGAAGAATTTTGAAACAGATTATGGTTACCGAAGCCGAAGAAAGTGATCGAGTATTCTCAATGTTGATGGGGGACGAAGTGCCACCAAGAAAAAAATTTATTGTTACACATGCCAAGATGGCGAACTTGGATTTGTAAATAAAGGTCTGTCCTTGTCAGCGACTCAACATAAGGACAGTCCTTGTTAAAAATTTTTTATAATATTTATATGAACATAAATAAACTTTCAGCAGGCAAAAACGTCCCGGAAGAGGTAAACGTATTTATTGAAATCCCGCAAGGATCTTCAATAAAATATGAACTAGATAAAGATTCTGGAGTAGTTATGGTTGATCGTTTTAATTTTACAGCGATGTTCTACCCATTTAACTATGGATTTATTCCAGGTACTAAAGCCGAAGACGGCGATCCAACAGATGTGTTGGTTATTTCAAGTTATTCTGTAGCCCCTGGAACTGTTATCCCGAGTAGACCCATCGGGATGCTTGAAATGGAAGACGAGGCGGGAATTGACACAAAAATAATTGCTGTTCCAACATTAAAAGTCGACCCATTTTTTTCTAAAATTAACGATATTTCTGATTTAGATGAGATGACCAAGAAAAAAATTCAACATTTTTTCAACCACTATAAAGAACTCGAACCAAATAAATGGGTAAAAACAAAAAGTTTCTTAGGAAAAGAAAAGGCATACGAAGATATTAAAAAATCAATGAAATAATTTATGGCAAACAACGTTCAGGTGACCGAAATAAATGCCGAAATGAAACGTGCATATTTAGATTATGCAATGTCTGTCATCGTTTCACGCGCTCTTCCCGATGTTCGCGACGGTTTAAAACCAGTTCACCGCCGGATTCTTTATGCTATGTATAAATTGGGTTTGACATCAAGTGCCCGTTTTTCTAAATCAGCAAAAGTTGTTGGAGAAGTGTTAGGAAAGTATCATCCTCATGGTGACTCTTCGGTCTATGAAGCTCTCGCCCGTTTAGCTCAAACTTTTTCCATGCGTTATCCCTTAATCAAAGGTCAGGGTAACTTCGGATCAATTGACGGTGATCCGCCAGCGGCCATGCGTTATACCGAAGTCAAACTGGCTAAGATTTCCGACGAAATGGTCACCGATATTGAAAAAGAGACAACCCCTTTTATTGACAACTTTGATGGGTCTTTAAAAGAACCTGTTTATTTACCGGCCAAACTTCCAAATCTTTTACTTATGGGCGCTGAAGGAATTGCCGTCGGTATGGCAACAAAAATTCCACCACATAACTTAACAGAATTAGTTGACGCTCTTGTTTTTATGATTGATAAGGCGAAATTAGGTGAAGAAAAAAAAGCTAAAAAATCACCAATGGAAGATGTAAAAGAATTAATGTTTAATACCACTTTGGAAGATTTGCTGACCTTTGTTAAAGGTCCAGATTTTCCAACTGCCGGCCTTATCTACGGAGCCTCAGATATTAAAGAAATGTATGCGACCGGAAGAAAATCGATAATGATGCGGGCTCGCGTAACCGATGAGGACATGGGCAAAGGTAAGATGGCTATCATAGTGAATGAACTTCCTTATCAGGTGAACAAAGCTTTGTTGGTTGAAAAGATCGCCAACTTAGTTAATGATAAAAAAATTGTTGGCATTTCAGATCTGCGCGACGAGTCTGATCGGGATGGAATTCGAGTCGTGATTGAACTGAAAAAAGATGCTTCGTATAAAAAAGTATTAAATAATCTTTTTAAATTTACAAATCTACAAACTTCTTTTCCCGTTAATATCGTGGCTCTTGTTGATGGCGTCCCACAAACACTATCTCTTAAAACAATTTTGGAAATTTACATTAGAAATAGAGTTGAGGTAATTGTAAAAAGATCTGAATATGAACTGGCCGAAGCCAAAGCAAGAGCTCATATTTTAGAAGGGTACCTAATCGCTCTTGATCATATTGACGAAGTGATTGCGGTGATTAAGAAATCCAAAGACGAACCAGAAGCCAAAGAAAAATTGATGAAGAAATTTGGATTATCTCTACTTCAGGCACAGGCAATTATGGAAATGCAGTTAAGACGTTTGACTGGTTTGGAAAGAAATAAAATAGAAGACGAGTTAGCCCTTCTTAAAGAAACTATCTCTTATTTGGAAAGTTTACTTAAAGATATTTTCAAAATTCTTAAAGTTATCAAGGAAGAAATATTGTATTTAAAAACTAAATATGGAGACGAGCGCCGAACTCAGGTGATGAAATTCAAACCTGGCGAAATTACTGACGAACAGTTGATTGAAAATAAAGAAGTAATTGTTGTTCTAACTAAAGAAGGCTACATCAAACAAATTCCTCGAGAAACTTTCCGATTACAACATCGGGGTGGCAAAGGAGTCTCTGGAATGGAAACAAAAGATACTGATAATGTATATTATATAACCACGGCAATGACTCATGATTATATGCTCTTCTTTAGTAACCAGGGTCGAGTCTTTCAAACACGAGTTTGGGATGTGCCTGTTGGATCACGTATTTCCAAAGGTAAAGCTATCATTAATCTCGTCGCCCTTAAGCCGGAAGAAAAAATAACTTCAATACTTAGCTATAGTGTAGAAACGATGGATAAAGCTAAAAGTATGTTTGTGATCATGTCAACAAAGTACGGAACTGTTAAAAAATCATCTTTTGAAGACTATATTAACATCCGAACCAACGGCATTATAGCTATTCGTTTGGAAAAAGGTGATGAACTTCTTTGGGTTAAGTTGACTGACGGGACCAAAAATGTTATTTTAGCTTCAAAAAATGGCAAAGCGATCGTTTTCAAAGAAAAAGAAATTAGATCAACCGGACGGGCTTCAATTGGTGTTAAAGGAATGGATATAGAACCCTCCGTTGATCATGAGGTCATCGCGGCTGATGTTTTTTCGGATGCAGAGTTTAAAAAGGATATTTTAGTACTAACCGAGAGGGGAATAGGGAAAAAAACTAAACTATCTAATTTTAAAGGGCAACATAGAGGTGGCAAGGGAGTTAAAATCACTTCTGTTGATAAAAAAATTGGTTCAGTAGCTTTTTCTGAAATTATTGAACCTGAAGATACCACAATCATAATAACCAGTGCTTTAGGTCAGATCGTCAAAATGGATATAAGTAGCATTCCTTCACGGTCACGAACCGCAAAAGGCGTCATATTGATGAGATTCTCCGAAAAAGCAGATCGAATTGTCAGTGCCACCAGTGTATAAAATATGGTATAATTGATACCATGTTTATTGATGGTAAGAAAATCGCAAACAATCTTCTTGCGATACTTAAAAAGGAGCGCAAAACAATAAAGAAGAGGGTTGGACTATCAGTATTTTTAGTCGGTAGCGCCCCAGAACAACTTTCTTTTGTAAAAATAAAATCTGAAATGGCTAAAGCTCTTAAGGTAGATTTTAAATTAATTCATTTGACACAAACTCCCAATTTTATTGATTTTGCTAATTTATTAAAAAAAGAGGTCTTTAACAAAGACGTAACCGGAATCATAATCCAGCAACCTCTTCCTGCTCAACTTTCGACAGACAGTATCTACGATTATATTCCATTATTAAAAGAGATTGAAGGTCATAGAAAAAAAACGGAGTTTATTTTCCCGCTTGGACTGGCCGTTATGACGATCATTAAATATATCTACAATGGCAAAAGAAAACAGGATATAGTTTTTGTTGATATGAAAAAAAATCGAATACTTTTCAAAAATATTCTTAAAAGTAAAAAAGTAGTCATTGTTGGCCGGGGTATGACTGGAGGAATGCCAATTGGAAAAACTCTCGGTAATCTTAATGTAAATTACATTAGTATTAATTCAACGACTGTTGACCCCGAATCTTATTTTAAAACCGCTGATTTAATTATCACCGCAACTGGAAAAAAAGTAATTGGACCGGAAATGTTAAAACCTGGCGTTGTTTTGATTAATACCGGTGTCCGAAAAGAAAATGGAAAATTGAAAGGAGATTATGAAGAAAAGGATATCAAGGATATTGCGTCTTACTATACTCCAACTCCGGGGGGTAGTGGGCCGATTGACGTCGTCTATCTTTACAAAAATCTGATCGACGCTGCCAAGATGCAAGAATGATCATAATAACTGGTCAGACTGCGACTGGAAAAACAAAACTTGCTTTGGAACTTGCCCAAAAACACAACGGAGAATTAATTAACTTCGACTCCCGTCAAATTTATAAATATCTTGATATCATAACAGGTAAAGATATACCGAAAACAAAAATTTGGCTTTATGATGTTGTTACTCCTGATCAATACTTTTCTTCATTTGATTTTGTAAAGCATGTAACACCCATAATTAAAGACATAAAAAAACGAGGTAAAACTCCAATATTAGTTGGCGGGACATATCTTTATCTAAAACATTTTCTCTATGGGATTGATGATAGTGTACCCCCTGATTTTAAACTACGGGAAAAATTAAATAATAAATCTGTCAAAGAACTTCAAGATATTTTAAAAAAACTCTCACTTCAATCGTTTAATCGATTGAATAATAGCGATGTCAATAATCCCCGGAGGCTTATTCGAAAGATTGAAATCACAACAAACCCAAAAGGGACTATCCTTATAAGGTCAGTCCTTAAAAGGACTGACCCTGTAGTCTTCATCGGCTTGAGATATAAAAATAAGTCTAAGCTCCGTCAGGTGATTAAAAAAAGAGTGGAGAAGAGATTAAATAACGGAGCCGTTGAAGAAGTAGAAAAACTTTTGAAGGTAGGTTATAAAGAAACTGATCCAGGATTAAAAACGATCGGCTATCAACAAATAATTAAATATTTGAATAAAGAGTTAACAAAAGAAAAAGCTATTGATGATTGGGTCAATAAAGAGGTACAATATGCTAAACGTCAGTTGACATTTATGAAGAAGGATAAAAATATAAGTTGGAAAGAAATATAGATGGAAGCTAAATTAACTGAATTGTTTTTGGAATATGGGCTTCCTTTGTTGTGTATTTTTGGACTACCGGCTGTGTCATGGTTAGGTTTTGATTTGTTATTTAAAAAACCAATAACAAAACAAGACAGATTACCAAGAACTGCTCATGACAGCAGAGGTGACAACAGAGGCACCATTAAAGGAGGTCCCCGATCGACATAAGCTAAATATTCAACAGTTTTATTTCTTTTACGTCTGTTTCTATCTGTCTAACCAAATCTTCCACTAATTTAAACTTAATTATATCTCTTAAAAATTTTATTATTTCTATTTTGATAATTTTTCCATCTAATTTTTCTAAACCGTGATTTATTAAATCCTCATTTGTTATCTCGATTAAATAAATTTCTAAACTTTTTTGCAGATCTCCAAAAGTCGGTACCGGACCATAATGTAATGCTCCCTGAAAAACTTTATCTTCAATTATTACTTTGGCCGCATAGATTCCATTCTTTAATTCGAAATTTTCCAGAATCTTTAAATTAATTGTTGGAAACCCCATTGGTTTGCCACGGCCTTTTCCTGTTATATGGGTGCTTTCAAATTTCATTGACTTTATTTTAATTAAAATAGTATAATATTTCAAATTGTTCCTTCGGGGTTAAGTGTGCGAATCACAATCGGAAGTATACTCTTCGAGCTTTGGTGAATAACCGAGCATGAGTAGGTGTAACTCCTACAGCGACCGTACAGTCGGGAGGAAAGAAGGAAAGGATAAAGGCTTTTTTATAAAGCCTGTTTTGTTATATTCTTTTTCTTTCTTCTTCACCCCGAATATTATTAATTTTTTTATTTCTATGCGTAAATTTTTAAGCTACGGACCCTTGTTAATTATTATCGCCGCGTCATTATGGGCTCTTGATGGAATTATCAGAAGAAGTCTTTATTCATTGCCGTCAATTACAATAGTTTTCTACGAACACCTATTTGGAGCGGTCATTCTTCTTCCATATCTTATTAAAACTTTTAGTAAAGAAGGCCTCACTAGAAAAGAATTTTTTTTGCTTCTTTTTATTTCCATGTTCAGCGGGGTATTGGGGACGTTGTGGTTCACAACCGCTCTTCTAAAAACTAGTTTTATTTCTTTTAGCGTTGTCTATCTTATCCAAAAATTACAGCCAATTTTTGCAATTTCAGCTGCCGCAATTGTGCTTAAAGAAAAAATTACAAAATCCTACATTAAATGGGCTGTTCTAGCTTTAGTCGCTGCATATTTTGTCACGTTTAAAAATGGTTACGTTAATCTCGCAACCGGGACCGGTACGGTCATCGCAGCTTTATATGCGTTGGGAGCCGCTTTTGCTTGGGGATCTTCAACAGCTTTTTCGAAGCTTGCCCTTGTTAAAAGGCCAAGCATATATGTAACCAGTCTACGGTTTGTGCTAACCAGTATTTTGGCATTGGGAATGGTTTTTGTTCTTGGTCAAAGTAAAAGTCTTGCTTCACCTACATTTTCACAGTTGAGCCGTTTTCTATTGATTGCCGTTTCAACGGGAATGGTTTCGGTTGCCATTTATTACCGCGGTTTGAAAAAAGTCCAGGCAAATGTGTCAACAATCCTTGAACTTGTATATCCACTCTTAGCAGTTTTTATCGATGCCACTTTGTATAAAAGTTTCCTTGCACCAACTCAGTATCTAGCTGGAGCAATACTTTTGTTTGGGATTTATAAAATTTCTCAGATACAACAGAAAGAATTAAAAAATAACTAAATTTGTTAATTAACATTGTCATTCCCTTGAAGAAGGGGATCCAGTCTATAATCACATTTTTAAAATGAATATTTCGCTTGGATTCCCGCCTACGCGGGAATGACATTGAGTTGATTAGCTTATTGATCCAGCAAAATCGTTTGACATTAAGAAGAAGAAGAAGTACAATTCTGTTTATGAGTAATGAAAATAAACAGAGTCGTCCCAAAAGAAATTTTGACAAATTAAACTTATTTCGATTAAATTTTTTAATAATTCTAAATAAATTAACTCCAGAATCTTTGAATTTACTTATTCCTGGATATGATAAATATATTAGAAATCAAAAATTACATGAAGAAAAAGCGCCTCTTGCAGATAAGGTTAGACAGGCTGATTTTAATAGAAAATACAATTTACCTCAATTCTAATTTTTAGATTGTCAAATTAGTAGTGGTGCGATTCATCGCATAATAATTTACCTTTTAAACAACTTCATAAACGCTTCTTTTGGGATTTCGACTTTGCCGATCAACTTCATCTTTTTCTTCCCTTCTTTTTGTTTGTCCAAAAGTTTTCGTTTACGTCCAAAGTCTCCACCACCGACTAATTTCCCACTTTTAATTAAAACATCCTTTCTAAACGGAGCCAATCGGGACGAGGCAATTATTTTTCCTTTATATTTTGCTTGAATCTTTACTTCATATTGTTGACGGGGGATTAAATCCTTTAAACGAGTCGTTAAAAAACTGGCCTTATCATAGGCTCTTTCTTCAACAACAACTTCACTAAACTCATCTATAGGCTCGAGATTTAGAAGTAACTCAAGCTTGTCTGCCTTAACTTGTTGATAACGTAAAAATTCCCAGTCCAAAGACGCATAGCCAGAGGAAACACTTTTTAAGTTATCAAAAAAGTCGGAAATTAATTCTGACATGGGTAATTCATATTCTAAGACTGTTTGATTTTTGTTATCCATATTCAAAAATTTTCCCCGATAATTTTGACACAATTGCATTACTACGCCAACATAAGAATCCGGACAAACAATCATGACTTTGACGTAAGGCTCAAAAAAATTATTATTTTCATGTCGAAATTTGACCTGTGGCGGGGTTAAAACTAAAGAAAGGTCGTATTCACGTTCCAACCTTTCTCGAACGATGTCAGCGTGCAACAATCCTAAAAAACCGACTCTAAATCCTGCCCCCAGTGCAGTACTATGAATTGAAGAAAATTCAAGCGAAGAATCGTTGAGATAAAGTTTTTCTAAAGCTTTTTGTAAATTTAGATAGTCTCCTGTGTCTGTTGGAAAAATTGAGGCAAATACCATCGACTTTACCTTTTTGTAGCCTGGTAAAGATAATGAAGGGTCAGTGACTATACTATCACCGACCGAAACCTTGTGAATATCTTTTAAATTGGTGACCACATAGCCGATATCTCCCTCTGAGAGAAGTTCCTGTGAAGTTAGCTCAGGTTTAAAATAACCGATGTCTTAGACTTCAAAAGTTTCGTTGGCGGCTGATAGTCTGACCTTTTTGCCTTTTTTTAA
>JBBTYO010000010.1:0-23406 GCA_038061735.1 Patescibacteria group bacterium | reverse complement strand
TAACTTCTACTTGTAATGATAACATGAAATAGGTATAGATGGGGCATATGAAAAAATTACACCTGTCATTCCCGCGTAGGCGGGAATCCAAGCTAAATATTCATCTTTTAAAAATGTGATCATAGACTGGATCCCCGTCTTCACGGGGATGACAATATCAGTCTCAATCACATAGTTAACAGGGGTACAGATGACAAAAAAAAGAGCGGGTTACTCTCCGCTCTTTTCTAACTGAAAACAACCGTTTTTGTTACGCTTCTACCTTGTTGGGAGACTAGGAATCGGACCTAGATAAACAGATCCAAAGTCTGTTGTCCTACCTTTGGACGATCTCCCAAAGAAATATCAAAAATAAAATATCAAAGATCAAATAGAAAATGAACAACTATATTTTACCAAATAAGCTCGGGTTTAGGTTTGCTATAATCTTATCTATATGAATGATACGATTATTTGTCCTAATTGCAAAAAATCCATCCCGCTGACCGAAGCTTTATCTCATCAAGTTCAAGATAAGTACGCTAAATTCTACAAAATTCGTCTTGAGGAGGAAAAAAATAAATTTGCCAAAACCCTTCAACCAGAATTGGAAAAACAACTGAAAGAAAAGATGGAATTTGAGATAAAAAATAAAAATAATGAATTGGAAGAGTTGAGAAAACAAAATAGAAATATGCAGGGGCAAATGCTCGAATTAAATAAATTAATACGTCAGATAAAACAGGAAAGTGATGCTCGAAGAGTTGAAATGGAAAAAAAACTGACTAATTCTCAAGAAAAGATCCGTGAAGAGGAAAAAAGAAAATCGGATGAAGAATATAAATTAAAAATATTGGAAAAAGATAAAAAACTTGGCGATGCTTTAAGAATGGTTGACGAATATAAAAGAAAACTTGAGCAAGGTTCACAGCAAATGCAAGGAGAAGTAATGGAAGATGAATTAAAAAAGATTTTAAGTGAAGAATTTCTTTATGATGAGATAACCGATGTCCCAAAAGGGATAAGAGGGGCGGATTTAATTCAGATAGTAAAAAATAATGTTGGAAAAAAATGCGGAATAATTTTGTGGGAATCAAAACGGACAAAAGTTTGGACGGAGGGATGGATTTCTAAATTAAAACAAGATCAAAGAGAAATAAAAGCAGAATTAGCAATTATTGTTACCCAAGCATTACCTCAAGAGATAAATAGTTTTGGAATAAAAGACGGGATTTGGGTGGTTGATTATAAAACAGTTATTGGGGCGGCTATTGCTTTAAGAAATAATTTAGTTGAACTTTTTAGTCTCCGTTCTGCAAATAAAGGTAAGGAAGAAAAAAAAGAAATATTATGGAATTATCTAACCAGTGTTGAATTTAAACAACGGGTTGAAGCAATCTATGAATCCTATAATAACTTACGTGACGAACTACAAAAAGAAAAAGACTGGTTTACAAAAAAATGGGCCCGTGAAGAGAAAAGTATTGATCGGGTAAAAGATAATCTTCTCGGTATGCATGGGGATTTGGAAGGAATTGTTGGGAAAACTCTTCCTGAATTAGAAAAATTAAAACAAATAGAATCAGGTGAATAAAAAAATTAACACTGAAGGCCTTGATGGTTTCTTCTTATTTATTTCCAAGGCAGTAATAATTATTCCTGTTTTTATTTTGATTATTTCATTATTTTTGAAATTTAATCAGACAAAAACGGGTTTAAATAATCAAATCCCAAAGGTAGAGACGTCCAATTTGGGCGTCTCTACAAAAAACGATTCATTTAAATTTAATCTCAAAGGTCCCATTGTTTGTGAAGCTCTTTTTATTAAAGATAAAAAGATTTTATTAAAAAATAAAATAACAAATTATTTATTAAACGGCGACTGCCTTTTTACTTGGGAAACAGGGAAATTAATTGGAATAAAAAAATGCGGTTTATCAAACTATATTGATATGGCGGAAAGTTATTTAGGATTCCTAAGTGTAGACGATTTAATTAATAATAATTTGGTGAAAGACAAAATTAAAAACAAAGATATTGATTTGGCGAAAGTTATTAAAAGTTGCAAAAGGGAAGAGATTAAGGATAAAAATATTTTTGAGATACCGAAGAAAATATTATTTGAAGTTAAGTAACCCGCCATATCTTACTTTTCGCCTTCGGCTCAAAGAACGATTATAGGCGGGTAAGGCCAACTAAGCTCACTTCGTTTGCTAATTTGGCCTAAAAAAAATGTCCCGGCTACGACCTACTTTCCCTTCATCTTTCGATGTGAGTATCATTGGCGCTGACTCGTTTCACGACCTTGTTCGGGATGGAAAAGGGTGGGACCAAGTCGCTCAAGTAACCAGGACGGTTAATAGTATATAATATATGAGGATGGAAAACAATAATAAAAAAAGTTCAACATTTTATTCTTATTGCCTTAATCCTCAAGCCAAATTTGACACCCAAGAGGATGGTGAGAAAGTTTATCTGCTTCTACGAAGTCATCCATTTACTCAAATTGGTTGGATTTTAAGTTCAATTTTATTTTTTGTTCTACTTTTTAGTTTAAACTTTTTTATTCAAAGTTTTTTTAATCCCGGACAAATATTTTTGATTAACTTATTTTTTACGATTATTATTCTTAGTTATATTTGGTTTAACATTTTAAATTGGTATTTTAACGTAGGAATAATAACTAGTAAACGCGTAATTGATATTGATTTTTACGCGGTTTTATATAAAGAAATTACCAATGCCCAGCTTGGAAGAATAGAAGATACTACTGTAAAAAGTGGTGGATATATTGAATCATTCTTTGACTATGGTTCAATTTTTGTTCAGACTGCAGGTACTGAAGCTAATGTCGAATTTATTAATGTTCCTCATCCGTCTGATGCAGTTCAAATAATTAATAAATTATTAAGTAAAAAACATGGACTTTAAAGATATTGCTTTTAAAGTTGTTATTTCACTTTTTGCTATTTTTTATTATCTCTACGCTTTAGTGATTTCAAAGCAAGTAAAAATAATGGATAAAACCCTTCAGGATGAACATAATGGGCTTATTCTTTTTGTGACTTCATTGCAAGTGACAATTTCATTGGTTATATTGATAATAGTATTGTTATCAATATTAATAATTTAATGGTATGTTTAAGCAGGATATTGGCTTTTATTTAGGGCACGAAAAAGCCGATGGTTTTTCCGGCTTTGTCGATGAAAATAATTTATTTTTGAGCGTTGAAATTGAAACGGGCATAACTCCAGATCGCGGTAGGGAATTAACAGCTTTCATAAGAGAAAAAATCTATGTCCTTAAAATTGAAAATCTACAACAATTTGATGCATTTATTTCAAATATTATTAAGGAAAAGAATCTTCCATCAGGATTTTCACTTTCAGCTGGTTATTTGAAAGGAAATATTTTTTATTTAAAGACAGTTAATCAAGGTAAAGCTTACATACGTCGAAATAATAAATTAGCTCTTCTTATTGAAAATGACGAAACTGCATCTGGTTACATTCTTGAGGAAGATGTTTTTATTTTTACTTTCAATAAATTTATGAAACTGTTAGGGGAGGAATCTGGATTAAATAAAAAATTTGACCACAGACCAATCTCAGATATCATTGATGAAATAACCCCAGAATTACTCTCTAAAGACGATCAGGGGACGGCGGCTTTGTTTATAAAATTTAAAAAAATAGAAGATAATCCAAAGCAGGTTAATAATTTTAATTTAAAGGATTTTTATCTTCGTTTTGGACAACAAAAAACTCTAACATTTATCGCAATTTTTGTTCTTGGAATAATCTTAATCTGGAGCGTTGGTTTTGGATATATACGCAGATCAAGCGAGAATAATCAGAAAAAAATTAATTTAACTCGTGATTTAATTAGCCAAAAATTAAGTCAGGCGGAACAAGTATCATTTTTGAATATGTCCAGCGCCTTGAATTTGATTACGGATAGTAAAGTAGAAGTAAATAATCTTAAGAAAGATTTAGGTACTAAAAATGAAGGAGTAAATGAATTAGAAAAGATGATTTCTAATAGCGAGAATAAAATTCTCAAAAAAGAGGAAAAAAATTATACTGAATTTTTTGATTTGACGGTTGATGATAAAAATGCAAAAGGAAACAAGCTTTATCTTAACGATGACCGTCTTCTAGTTAGTGATAAGGAAAAAGGAATCTTGTATAAACTTTCACTAGATAAAAAATCTTTGGATAAAGATCAGTCTTCGGAAATAAAAAAGTCTTCGCTGATTGCTATATTTGAAGAAAAAAAATATTTTTATGTTGAAGGCGCGGGTGTCTATCAAATAATTAACGGCAAGACTAAAAAAATAATAGAAAACGATAAGGAATGGGGTAAAATCGTTGATTTAGCGATTTTTAATGGCAATATTTATTTATTAGATCAGGGCAAAAATGATATTCGTAAGTATATGACAACAGAGAGTGGGTTTGGAGGTGGGACTTCATATTTTCAGTTAGGACAATCAATTAATTTATCATCAGTCAATTCATTAACTATCGATGGTTCGGTTTATTTGGCCGGAGATTCTGTAATGTTCAAATATACCTCAGGCCTTCAAGATGCATTTAAAACTAATTTACCTGACAGCAATATTAATACCACCAAAATTTTTACCAGTAAAGATCTAGAAAAAATTTATGCTTGGGATAAAAAGAGGGGGACGATTTACATAATGGGCAAGAATGGCGACTATCAAGAACAGGTTAACTCAAAGATTTTGTCCACCGCTTCAGACCTTGTAGTTTATAAAAACTCAATATATGTTTTACAAGGAAGCAAGATCTATAAAATAGAATAAATTATTTTATTCTCCCAGGGTTGGAAAATTGATTATAAATCCATTACCGTTTGGATCGGGAATGATTATTTTTAAAACATCTCCAGCTAAAAGATTGAATACCATTAAAACCACAAAAACTAAAACGATCCCAATTACCGCATTAGTAATTTTATTTTGAGCCTTTGTAATCTTTTCCTTTTCCCCGCCTGAAGAAATCCAGTCAAAAGCTCCCCAAAGAAGATAAATAAGTAAAGAAAATCCGGCAAGCATAATAAACATTCGAATTCCAAAACCAATCAAATTACCTAATCCTTGCTGAGGTGTGCCGGAACCGCCAAGATTCATGGCGTCCGGTGGAGAAATACCACCGAATAAAACGTCAATTGCAGGATCATTTTCAGTTAAAAGTTTCATTTTGGTATGATATTAGTTTTTAAAACAACTCCTAATAATTGAATCGCTAAATAGCTGGCAACAACAATAATCAGACCTATAATGGCGGTTGTAATTGCGGCATAGGCTTTTTTTAAGGCATCAGGATTATCACCATGAATAAGAATATCAAAGGCCGCTTTAAGGGTAATGACCAAAAAAATTAATCCAGCACCGGCCATAGCCAAAGGTAAAGCAAGATTCATGAGGTCACTTACTTTAGCGACTTTTGCAGCTGGGAAACTGGTGGAATCGATAGTGAAGGCTTGAACCATGAGGAAATTATAACAGAAATTCAAAAGTCAAAAAGGTATATTTAGACATTGGTGTTATAATTATCCTATGTTTAACCCTGCTTTTATGATTACCAATAAAATCCTTACTAATATCTCAAAAATCGAAGCTTCAGAAGAGGTAATAAAACATTCACCACTTTTACCTCTTTGGGAAAAACAATTTAAAGAAGAGGCATTGATAAGATCGGCCTATCACGGAACCCATATTGAAGGAAATAATCTTCACAAAGACGACGCTAAGGATATTTTACTTGGAAAGGATGTTATTGGCCGACCCCGTGACATTCAGGAGATAATTAACTATCGAAAAGTAATAGAATTTATTGACGATGAAGCAAATAAAAAAATTGACAAAATTTCTGAACAAATAATCAAAAAACTACATAGAATTTTAACCGATAAAATTTTAGTCAATGAACAAATAGGCGAGTATAGAACAAAACAAGTAATTATCAGAAATTCGGCTAATGGTGAGGTAACTTTTCGTCCCCCGCCTCCAATTGAAGTGCCTTTTTTAATGAGAGAGTTTATTTATTGGTTGAACCGCGACGATAAAGATAAGCTACACCCGGTTTTGAAAGCGGGGATTGCTCATCATGAACTAGTCCGTATTCACCCATTCCTGGATGGCAACGGTAGAGTTTCTCGAGTACTAGCAACTTTAATTTTGTTTTTGGGTGGATATGATATCCGTCGGTTTTTTTCACTTGAAGAATATTATGATAAAGACGCCATTACTTATTATCAGAATCTACAAAAAGCGTCAAGCGGGGATTTAAGCAGTTGGTTAGATTATTTTACATTGGGGGCAGGAATTGAATTTGAAAAAGTCAAAGAAAAAATTTTGAAATTATCAAAAGACGTCAAGTTAAAAGAAAAATTTGGTGGCCAACAGATTTTTTTGACTGAACGGCAGATGAAGATGATTGAATACGTTCAAGAAATAGGCTACATCCAAAATCAGACTTTTGGCGACGTTTTCCCAGATGTATCTGAGGATACGGTTTTACGAGATTTGCAAGATATGATAAAAAAGGGATTGCTTAAGAAAATCGGGAGTACCAAGTCGGCAAGATATGTCATGGTTTAGTTTTAAAAACTTGATACTGTATTTTTTAGTCCGCCACACCCCACGGGGCCTCTGGCGATTAACTAAAAAATAAGTATCTTCGCTTTTGTTTGGAGTCATCCCCTTGAAGAAGGGGATCCAGTCGATAATTACATTTTTAATGTATGTTTTTTTCTGAACTTTCTAAATATTTTGAAAAAATTGAAAAAAATTCTTCACGTTTGGAAATTACAAGAATATTAGCTGATTTATTTAAGTCATTAAGCGCTCAAGAAATCGCAAAAGTCGTTTATCTCCTTCAAGGGAGAGTTGGTCCTGCTTATGAAGGGATTGATTTTGGTATGGCAGAGCGAACCATTATTAAATCTGCGATGTCTGCCCTAAATATCGATCGAAGCTATTTTGAAAAAGAGTTTAAAAAAAGCGGAGATTTGGGAACAACTGTTGAAAGTTTCAAAAAACTTTATACTTCATTTGAAGAAAAAGATATGGAGGTATTGGTTGTTTTTGATTTTTTTTATCGATTAGCCACGGCAACCGGTAATGGATCTCAAGATGTAAAAACTAGTTTGTTAGCCCAACTTATTCGCCAGCTTGATTCGTTATCAAGCAGATATTTAGTTCGACTTCCAACCGGCATTATCCGCTTGGGGTTTTCAGACATGACAATATTAGATGCTTATTCCTGGATGTTAGTCGAGGATAAGAGCTTACGACCGACTATTGAAACTGCCTACCATGTCCGTCCGGATTTAGGATTTATAGGAAAAACTTTAAAGGAAAAAGGAATAGAAGGCTTAAAAAAAATAGAACCAACGGTTTTTACGCCGATTATTATGATGAAGGCGGAAAGAATGTCATCGGCGAAAGAGATCATCAAACAGATAGGCAAATGTTTAGTCGAGCCAAAGTTTGACGGATTTAGATTGCAGGTGCATTATTTAAGGTCAGACCCTAAAGGGACCGACCTTCCCAAGGTCAAGCTGTTTTCTCGTAGTCTTGAGGATGTAACTTATATGTATCCAGATATTGTTGAGGGTGTAAAAAAAGAAGTTAAGGCGGAAGAGTTGATTATTGAAGGGGAAGCAATTGGATATAATCCAAAGACAGGGGAGTTTCTACCCTTTCAAGAAACGGTCCAACGTAAACGAAAATATGAAATAACAGAAAAAGCAATTGAAGTTCCTTTAAAACTTTTTGCTTTTGAACTTCTATATTTAAACGGAAAAAATTTTATTAAGCTTCCCTTTATTGAAAGAAGAAAAGCTCTTGAAGAAGTAACATTA
The DNA here is from genome assembly GCA_038061735.1 of Patescibacteria group bacterium. GTDB lineage: Bacteria > Patescibacteriota > Microgenomatia > UBA1406 > GWC2-37-13 > GWC2-37-13. The sequence goes on along the minus strand of JBBTYO010000010.1, from coordinate 15,533 downwards.
AAAAATAAAGATATTAGTAAGCAAATAATTGTTGTAGATCATCAGGAAGAAGTAAATAATGAAGAAAGATTAGAGGAAATTTTTGACAAAGCAATCGCCAAAAAATTAGAAGGGGTGATTGCCAAAAAAATTGATGGAATTTATCAACCGGGGGCTCGGGGATGGAATTGGATAAAATATAAAAGAAGTTATTCTTCAAAGATCAACGATACGATCGATTGCCTTGTAATGGGGTATGACTTCGGAAAAGGGAAAAGGACTGATTTTGGTATGGGGGCGTTTTTAGTTGGGGTAAGAGATGAAAAAAATGATAAATTTGTTACCGTTGCAAAAATTGGAACAGGGTTAACAGACGTGGAGTGGCGAGAATTAAAAATTAAGAGTTCAGAATTAAGAATTAAAAACAAACCGAAAAATTATCTAGTTGATAAAATGGCCGAGTGCGATGTTTGGGTGACTCCTAAAATCGTTGTAGAAATTAAAGCAGATGAAATTACCAAATCGCCAACTCATACGGCTGGTTTAGCTCTTCGTTTTCCGCGACTAGAACATTTTCGTGATGATAAAAATCCACATGAAGTTACTTCTTTGGGTGAACTTGAAAAAATGCATCAGACTCAAACTAAATGACGGTGGGAATAAAGCATTTTGAAAAATCTGACAGTATATTCACCAAAAAATGATAACGGGTTATTAATTATTCTTCTTGCCGATGAGGCAATGATAGTTTTACTATCATGATAAATTTTTCCATATTTTTTAATATGCAAACAAAGATCAATATCCTCATGAACTGTTTTATCATCTACACATAATTTATTTTTGACTTTATTCCATACAGTTTTTTTGACGGCATAGCTTGGTCCGACCATAGGGTAAATACCGATCATTAATCTGGGGATTAAAAAGTAGATATAAAAAATAAAAATTGACTTATTGACTATCGGAACATCGCCGATTCGAGCAGGCATTGATATCCCAACTACGGAAGAGTCATTGGAAAAAACACTTTTAATATTTTTTATCCAATTTGGAGGAAGAATAGTATCGGCATCACATTTAGCAATTATTTCATTCTTAGTTTTATCAAATCCGGCATTTCTTGCCGGTATCATACCCTGTTTTTTTTCTTTAATTATTTTTATATCTTTATATTTTTTTACAATTTCTATTGTTTTATCAGTGCAGTTATTATCAACAACAATAATTTCATCAGGCTTTTCCGTCTGATTCATCAAAGAATCAAGACAGTTCTTTATATATTTTTCTTCGTTATAAACCGGCATGACAACAGAAACTTTCATATGTTTTTTTTATTAAAACTACAACTTATTTCTATAAGACGGGCGAGTTCCTGAGGTTTTTCCAGAGGCATAAGGTGATACGCATCTTTTACAATATGAAGAACACTTTTTTTACAGTAGCGTTGCATTTTTTTTGCCATAAGAGATGTAGCAAAGTCATCTTGTTTTCCATAGATAAATTCAATTGGGACCGATATTGAAGCAAATTGTGTAGGAGAAAAAATAGTTGAAGCAGATGTAAAGATATAGGATAGGTCTGATTTTTCGCCAAATTTATTCATGCAATCATTCATAGATTTTGGGTTTTTTATACTTGATAATCCGCCAAGAAAAAAAATTAAATGTTTTATTGGAAATTGTGAAATAAAAAATTTAACTATTTTGGTAATAAGAGGATGGAATCCAATTGCTTGAAATATCCAGTTTAATAAAACTATAGAATGTGAATAAAAAATGGGAGTTGAAACAAGTATGATTTTTTTAAGTGAACTGGGATGGTTTTGTGCAATTCGGTGGGAAAATGTGCCACTCAACGAATAGCCAACTAGATAGTCAACCGACCCTTTTTTCTTAATGAAATCATTGATAAATTTGGTTAAAACTTCAAAATCTGGAGCAACATGAAGATCATTATTTAATCCATAGCCCGGCAGATCAAGAAGGATAATGGTGAATTGATTGTGCATATGTTTATAAACATAATCCCAGATAGTAGTACCAATACCAAGACCATGAAGAAATAAAATCACCGGACCTTTGCCAGACTGTAAATATAAGACTTTTTTACCCTGGAGTTGTAACTCAAATTTACTAAATTTTTTTGAATTCATACGGTATTATGATGAGCGAATAATGTTTTTAGCCAACGGATAGGGTATTCAACCAAATAACATGAAAATCTTCGGGCAGTTGTATCTACAACTAATGTCGAATCATAAATAATATTCCCAAACTTATGTATATGAATTGCTAAATCCATATCTTCGTGCAAATCAATATTTGATGTACAAACAGTATTTTTTACTTGTTGCCATACAGTTTTTTTAATAGCCATATTAGCTCCAAATAGAGGATAATAACCCTGGAATTGTTTCGTTAACCAAAAATAAAAAATCTTAGTAAATAGAGTATTAGTTTTCGGTAAAAAAAGATCATGAAAAGAACCGGGACCGCTAGCCGCAATCACACCTTCATTCTGTAAAAAATTACTTTTTATTTTATGCAGCCAGTCAGGAGGACATACGGTGTCAGCATCACATCGGGCAATAATATCACCTGTTGCGTTATTAAATCCGGCGTTTCTTGCATATCCTATTCCTTGAAAATTTTTATTAATAATTTTCACATTGTAATTTTTTACAATATTGATTGTATTATCAGTAGAGTTATTATTAACAATAATAATTTCATCAGGCTTTTCCGTCTGCTTCATCAAAGAATCAAGACATTTCTTAATATATTTTTCTTCATTATAAACTGGTATGACAACAGAAACTTTCATAATTATCATTTTATCAAATGATATAATGTTAACTGTATGAAACCATTCTTTTCAGTCGTAATTCCAACTTTAAATGAAGAAAAATATTTACCTAACTTACTTAATGATTTAACTAAACAGAAAGAAAAAGATTTTGAAATAATCGTAGTTGACGGAAAATCAGAGGATAGAACTATAGATATTGCAATAAAATACAAAAAAAAATATCAATCTAAAATAATAATAAGTCAAAAAAGAAACTTATGTTATCAAAGGAATTTAGGTGCAAAAAACAGCTCAGGTGAATATTTGATTTTTTTAGATGCAGATATAAGATTATATGGAAACTATCTTTTTGAATTAAAAAAAACTATAGTTAAAAATTCGTATCTTTTTTTGACTACATATCAACTTTCTGACGATAAAGATAATTTTAATATTTTGTTAGCTCAGATTGCTAATTACGGATTAGAAATTTTAAAACTAATAAATAAACAAATGGCTCCGGGATATAATTTTGTCATTTTTAAGGATATTTTTATTAAATTAAAGGGATTCAATGAAAAAACCACTATTAGCGAAGACCATGATTTGAGTATTAGAATTCAAAATTCCGGCATAAAACTTTGTATCATCCCAAAAAAACTTCTGAAATGGTCTTTTCGTAGAGTAAAAAAAGATGGTTATTTACAATTAATTATTAAATATGGAGTTGCTAGTTTTTACTCAATTTTATTAGGAGAAATTACTGATAAAAAATTAGGGTATCAAGCTCAAATGGGTGGGCAATATTTTAGAGATAGTAAAACGAAAAAAACTGATTTAAAGTTAAAAAAATACCTTCATAAAATTGAAAATGTATTCAATAAACTAACAGAAGATTAAATTTCAAAAGTTGAAATAATAGGGTAGTGATCAGAGGTTTTCGCTTCAATCCTTTCAGTTTTTATTAATTTTAAGCCTCGGTAAAAAGAATAGTCGGTTTTTATTTGCTTGACAAAAAATTTATTTACAAAAGGCAAAGTTAAACGTTGAAACAAATTAAATTTTTCAAATTGGCCACTGTCAGAAAATTTCATCGTTTGTTTAATACTAGCCGTTGCCTCCCGTAACCCAAATTTAGACATCATTTTTTCAAGGCTTTTTCGTTTATAAGGAAAATAATTAAAATCACCAACAATAATTAATTTCTCTTTTTCAGAAAGATTGATTGATTTGAGTGCTTTATTAATGTGTTTTATCCTAAGCTCATTACTTCCGATGACGTAAAGATGAACATTGCAGACAGAAATCTTTTTTTTAGTCAATTTATGTATGAAATTAGTTTCAAGAATCGTTTTTGGCTGATTATAACCAAGCACAATTCCTAAAACACTAAAAAAGAAATCTCCTAGATTAATTCCAAGGTCAAGCTTAAACGAATCATTATAGTTAAGACTTTTTGGGTCATAAAAAGTGACCACTCCAAAGATCTTTCCAAATTTGACAAAAGAATTGGAGTAATCGGCCATTTTATAGCCAGGTTTTTCAATTTTTTGAATACTTTTATCGTCAGTTAGAGCTTCCTGTAGGCAAATAATATCCGGGCGATAAACGTCAATTACTTCATCAAGTTTATCGACCGCGTTATTAAAAAGGGTATTATATGTAAGAATTGAAAAATTCATTCATTTATTATACAAGATTTACATAAAGTAGTTTAAATTTACTTATCCACCGACTTTGGATAACTTTTATTATGTTGGTATGATAATCTAAAACGATATATTAATACTATAAGGTGTCCTATAGACTATTTCTATTTATCTATAGGTCTTGACAAACTATTTATCTTTGTTTATAGTTAGAAGTATGAAAAGAACAATAAGCTTTAAAACAAAATATCAAAAGAAAAATGAACTTATTGGGTTTGTTGCAGATCAATTTAAGAAATTAGCTAGGAAGAATTTAAGAATACCTATAACTTTATATCACTTGTAATCGAAAAAAAGAGCATCACTACCGCTCGTATTTGAGGCAACGACGTATAGTAATGCTCGATACTACGATAACAAAAAAATTTTGGTTTGTCAAGCCCGCTACGGCGAGCTTTTGCGTATATTAATTAACTTGATACAAGGCCCCAAAGCCATTAGAAGACTTAAAGATTAACTTACCAATTTTTAGCCATTTTTCCTCAAACAAATTTGGGTATTTTTGGCGTTCCAATCGAGAGATTACTACATATTTTATTTGATATTTTTTAATTAGCGATTTAGTTTCACTAATATTATTTGATTCATAAAGAGAGACGACTTCGGGGATCCTTTTTCCCACGATATCAGATGATCCTCTCCATAACCATTCGTGTACCCACCAACCGGCGACCGTTGGTAAACCCGTAAAGGCAGAGATCCTTTCATAGTCAGTGTAGGAGTCTCCTTGGGCCTCTAAGATGATCGGCTGTTCTTTTTCATTTTTGTTTAAATAATCAATAATTTCATAGTCTTCTAAGTTTCTATCCTTTAACCAAATTTGACCGTCAACCTGAACTTTTCTATCAAGTTTGCCGTAGTAAGAGGGAACGGAAAAATACGGATAAATAGAGGGGAAGAAAAGGAAAACAACAAAGACGATAGATAATAGATAATAGACGATGGATCTCTTGATGTTCTTTAATAAATAAAAAGTAACTATTGAAGCGAGTCCCATCATAGAAAAAGCCTGATAACCAAGCTTAAACATGGTATTGGCCCGGAAATGTGCCGGATAGATATCTTTGATATAAAAAAATTCAGGAATGATTGTAAGGAAAATTCCAAATGAAAATAAAATTATAATAAAATTGTTCGATTGTTTCATTGTTTCATTGTTCTGACTCGCTCTATTTTTAATATAAATAAATATGGAAAACGAGATCCAGAAGAATCCCCATAAAACAAAAAGCATCCAAATAGGCGAGATTTGACAATTGCCGGCTTCAAAAAGAAAAGGTCCGATTTTTTTAAAATCAGTCAGAAATTTTGGGGAACAGTTAACTCCAATTCCAGATACAAAAGGCTTAAAAAACCAGGAAAAAGGTAGGGAAAAAAAGATAAATGAAGCGATCAGAGTTATTGTATTAATTAAAAATTTAACTGAAATACCAAACATAAAAAAGAACACAATTAATGTCAATAAAATATATATTGGACCGTCAAAAGCGTTAGTCATGTAGTGAATGGCGGCCATGAAACCGAGGAAAATTGTTGTAGAGACGCGGCATGCCGCGTCTGTACGCAGTTTATTGGTGAAAAATATAAATAATATTCCCAACGTTAAAAGAACAAACGGTATGTCAAACACGTGGCCATGTAAATCTGCTACAACGTATGAATATGAGGGAAATTCATGAATTGTGAAAGGAATAAAGCGGGTAGCATTTGGATACCAATAACTAGTTGGATTAAACCAAGACATAATTTTCCAGAAAGGGATAGGGGTCTCATTGGGGTAACCTTTAGTAAAAAGATAGATTGTGTGGAGATTTCCGCCAAGATTTATAAAATAAGCACCGATTAAACCATAAATTATAGCTTTGAACTGATTCAATTTTTGATCGTATCGTTTAATAATATTTATGACGAGTGAGAACACTTGAGTCACTCCCTGAGCAAAAATGGTTGCAAGAATTAAGTTGTAGCCAATCGAAGCTTTTATATTACTAAGTTTTATTAATAGAGCGCCGGACAAATGACCAAAATAATAATAATTAATTGGCTCGGGTGAATACCAGATATCTTTTGGTGGAAAAAATTTTGTTCGAAGTAGAGAATTCATAAATCCGAAGTCCATAAATTTTTCCAGTCCGTGAATTGATGGTTCCTGCGAGCGGATGAAAGTCCAGAAGAAAAGACAGAATATAAATAGGATTTCTTCGAGGATAATTATTGTAGAGACGTGATTAATCACGTCTTTACGTTGTTTTTTATAAATCACCCAATTGATAATCGCAAATAAACAAAGAGCAAAAATAAGACCCATACGGTCAAATGGAAGAACCTTAACAATTCCCAACACGAAAACAAAATAACTAAGCAAAATAATTCCTAAAGTTTTAGCGAATGGATAGCCAAAATCAAAATTAAAACTTTTAAATATTTTTTTGGTTAAAGGGGTAAAAACCATACCAATAGCGAGTAAGGTTATGTACCATTGAAGCGTAATTAAAATCCAGTCCATAAGAAAATATTATATAATAATGAACATTATTATGGATTCTAAATACCAACCACAACTAGTCGAGGAAAAAATTTATAAAGATTGGGAGGAAAAAGGTTATTTCAAAGCAAGTGTCAATAAAAATAAAAAACCATTTTCTATAATTTTACCTCCACCTAATGCTAACGGTAGTCTTCACTTGGGACATGCAATGTTTACCTATGAGGACATAATGATCAGATTCAATAAAATGATGGGAAAGGAAACTCTTTGGCTGCTTGGATTAGATCATGCGGGTACCGAGACACAGTTTGTATTTGAGAAATATTTAAAAAAGCAAGGCAAAAGTCGATATGACTACAAACGTGACGAACTTTATAAAATGATTTGGGATTATGTAGCTGAAAATAAAAATCACATTAAGGGTCAGTTAAAAAGATTAGGATTCGCTCTAGACTGGAGTCGAGAAAAATTTACTATGGATCCGGAAATTGTTAAAATTGTTTACAAAACTTTTAACAATCTATATGATCAGGGACTGGTTTATCGTGCCAATAAATTAATTAATTATTGCACTAATTGTGGAACCTCTTTTTCCGATCTAGAAGTAGTTTATGTTGAACGAACTGATTCATTATATTACATGAAATATGGGCCATTTACTTTAGCAACAACCAGGCCGGAAACAAAATTTGGAGATACGGCCGTTGCAGTTCATCCCGATGATAAACGTTATCAGAAATGGATAGGTAAGGAAATAGAAGTAGAAGGATTAATTGGAAAGTTTAAAGTAGTTGTAGTAGCCGATCGGGTCGTTGATCCAAAATTTGGAACTGGAGCGGTAAAAGTTACACCAGCCCATGATTTTAATGACTATGAAATTGCCAAAAGACACAATCTTCCCATGAAACAAGTGATAGGTTTTGACGGTAAGTTAAATGAATTAGCTGGAAAATATAAGGGGCTAAGAATTTTTTCTGCTCGTCAACAGATTGTTGCGGACCTTCAAACAAAAGGGCAGATGGTAAAAATAAAAGAAGACTATGTTCATCGTGTTGGAACCTGTTACCGCTGTGGGAAAGTACTTGAACCTCTTCCAAAAGAACAGTGGTTTATAAAAGTAAAACCTCTTGCGGATCGCGCAAAAGAACTGATTGAAAAAAAAGAAACAGAAATTTTACCAAAAAAATTTAAAAAAAGATTAACAACTATTCTCGATGATTTTATAGATTGGAATATATCTCGCCAGGTTGTTTGGGGAATAAGAATACCTGCGTATCGATGTAAGTCAGAAAATAAATGGTTTATTGCAACGACTAAACCAAAAAAATGTCAAATTTGTGGTCAAGATGATTTTGAACAGGACGAAGACACTTTTGATACTTGGTTTTCATCAGCACAGTGGCCTTTTGCAACCTTAATGACTGAAGGACAAGAATTCTTTGACCATTTTTATCCAACGTCAGTTATGGAAACAGGACACGATATATTAAGAGCCTGGGTTGCCCGCATGATGATGATCGGATATTTTTCTACAAAGAAAACTCCGTTTAAAAAAATATTTTTACACGGAATGGTCCGTGATTCAAAGGGTCAAAAAATGAGCAAAAGCAAAGGAAATGTGATTGATCCAATTTTGATGATAGATAAATATGGGGCTGATGCTTTTCGAGCCGCCCTGATTTTTGGAACAAAAGAAGGAGGAGATGTTTCTTTTTCTGAAGAAAAAGTCATTGGGATGAGGAATTTTGTGAATAAGATATGGAATATGGCCAGATTCATAAATATGAATCTGGAAATTCCAAAATCCAAATCCCAAGTAACAAATAAATCCAAAATTTTAAAAGAACTTCAAAAAGAATATAAAAAAGAAAAGAAACAATATCTAAAATACATGGATTCTTATCAGTTCTCAAAGGCTTTAGGCTTAGTCTACGAGTTTATTTGGCATCGTTATGCTGATTATTATATAGAGCAATTGAAAGACGAGGTAATTAATGGTAATATAGAAGCTCTCGGGGAATTGAAAGAAGTGTATTTGGAAAATCTAAAGATGCTTCACCCGTTTATACCGTTTGTAACGGAAGAAATATGGAAGGTGTTTGAGGGAGAATCAATATTGAAATCAAGTTTATAAAGTTTATAAAATATGAAACGTACCTATCAGCCAAAAAAGGCAAAACGAAGCAAAGTTCATGGATTTTTGAAAAGAATGTCCACGGCAAAAGGAAAGCTAGTCTTAAAAAGAAGAAGAGCAAAGGGACGAAAGAAACTTACGGTATAAATTTTAAATTTTTATGCAACAATTTGTTCAATATATTTTTGATCCTTTTTTTGCCAATCCAATTTTAAATCTTCTCGTCGTATTCTATAAATTATTTTTATTCATTGGAATTCCAGGTGCTTTTGGGTTTGCGATTATTGCTTTAACAATTGCCATAAGGTTGCTTTTCCAACCATTTTTTCAAAAACAGATTGAAACTGCAAAAAAGATGCAAGAACTAAAGCCTCATCTGGATAATCTTTCTTCAAAACACAAGAATGATCAAAAACAATTACAAGCCGAACAACTAAAACTCTATCAACAACATGGAATTAATCCAACTTCTGGTTGTTTGGTAATGATCATTCAACTTCCGGTTTTTATTGCGCTTTATAACACGTTAAATCTTTTTTTATTAAATGGGCATGCTGAAAAAACTATTACTGCCATAAATAAAGTTTTGTACTTTTCTTTTTTAAAGATAGAAACAGTCAACTCTTGGTTTTTTGGACTTGATTTAGTTGAAACGCCAAAGCAGGCAGGGGATTGGTATTATTTATTAATTCCATTGATCACTGGACTTTTACAATATTTTCAAGCCCAAGCATCCATGCCCCAAGCAACAGGCAAAGAGGTTGTGAAACTTGATGATAAAGGTAAAAAAGTAGAATCTCAAGGTGACTTTCAAAAAGCAATGAACACGCAAATGAAATACATGTTTCCTCTGATGATCGGCTGGTTCTCATACACTTTGCCAATAGGCTTGGCATTATATTGGAATATTTTTTCGATTATGGGTATAATGCAGTACAAAAAAGTTAATAATTCAAATAACAAAAAATAAATATGGATAAAATACAAACAATCAAAACTGAGACGGAAGAACTTTTAGGGAAGATGATTACTAAGTTTGAAGTAGAAGTTGCTGATGACGGAGGAGTATTTCAAGTAATTATTAAAACCGATGAGGAAGTCTCAACCGTGATCGGCCGCCATGGAGAAACCATTCGGGCCATCCAGAAAATATTGGAAGTAATTCTTTATAAAAAATTTAATGAACGAGTTGAAATCTTGGTAAATGTCAATGACTTTAGGGAAAAGCAAAAAGAACGTCTTGAAACAATGGCCCGCGAGTATGCCGACCAAACCAAAACCTCTGGAACAGCTGGATATATAAGATCCCTTTCTTCATATGAAAGAAAGCTGATCCACGAATTTATAACCGCCAACTATCCCGAACTGACCACTTCGTCAGTGGGTGAAGGTAGAGAGAGACAGTTGGTGATTGAAGCGAAAAAATAATCCGACCAATTTCACCAATTTACCAATTTAACCAATGAATGGTAAAATGAATTAATGAATAAATATCGGAACACAGATAAGGATATTCATAAAAGAATTTATCAATTTGTTGTTAAGTGCTTTAAAGAGGTTGTCAAAAACATTCCAAAAACCAAAGAGAATCTTCCTATAGTTAAACAAATATCTTCATCATTGACTTCTATGGGTGCAAATGATCAAGAAGCCGACGGAGCTTCTTCTTCTAAAGATTTTATTGCTAAATATATGATTGTTAGAAAAGAAACAAAAGAGACTAAATATTGGCTGTCTTTAATTAAAGATACTAGTGGTCTTTCAGAAAGTATAATTAATCCACATATTCAAGAGTGTCATGAAATTCAAATGATCGTTAGTAAAATTATTGAAAACTGTCGTAATAAATAATTGGTATTTATTAGTCGGATTGGTAAATTGGTTAAATTTTGCATGCCCCCTTGTTTAGCTTCTCCAAAATTGATATATTTTTAGTATGAATCCAAATCAGGGTGAACAGCCTCCAGGAAAAAGTATGCAAGAACAGGCTCGTCAAGCAGCCGAGCAAGCCATGGCGAATGCAAGGGAGAATTATCAGAATAAACTATCGGAGATTCTTAAAATAGAAGACACGAATGAAAGAACTCAGCGAATTGCTTTATTAAATAAACAAAGTGTCGATGAATTTCAATCAAAACTTAGGGAACAGATAAGAGAAGCGACCGATACCGGTCAGACAGATAGCCCCGAAAATAAAAAAATAAAGGCAGAAAAAGCAAAACATATTTTTCTCGAAGCAAAAGCTTTGGGGGACGAAGGCGTAAAAGTCGGTGATGCCAAATCTCAACAGGTTTTCAATAAAATAGTTGAGTATATAAAAAATGGCCAGATATCCGACGAAGGGGCACTGGTATTGGAACGCAATATTGGAAATGATCTTCTCAACGGGATAGTTTTTTCAAAAGCAGGAGATCCTCCGAGTGATTTTGAAAAAAATTTAGGAATTGCGTATGAAGCTAATCCGATAGCAGCGACCCCATTAATAAAAGATTTAAAGGAAAACCAGGACATTTATGGTTATGAAGGAACTCCAGATGATTTAATAAATAAAATAGGAATGGTCATTCCAGAAAATAATCAGCAAGGAACTTTAACTCCAGAACAACAACAAATGGTAAACGAATCGAGAATGGAAAATACTCCTTTTGGTCGAGACTCGATACAATATGGCTATCGAAGCCGTTTTACCGATGAACAGCTTGCATTAATATCTACTTTTTATTCACCGGAAAAATTTATCGACTACATGGAGCATTTAAGTAATGGATATGACGGAGATGAATTTGGAAAAATGGTTCCTAAAACCGATGATGTACGAAAGGAAAAAGAAAGTATAAAAAATAGAATAAAAGATTACTATGAAAAAAATAATAAAAATTTTGAACAGGGAGAAAATTTAGAAACCTTAGTGGAAAAGCAATGGGGCGAAGAAGTATCAAGGCGAATGGAATGGAATATTTCTGATGTTGTTAATCAGCTATTTTTGGAGCTACAGCAGAAATCACCAAATAAATTTTACGAGCAAATCATGCAGGAAGATATGTTTTATGGTCCAGCCGCAATTCAAAAGAGAATCCAGGCTGCCATCAATTCATTGATGACAAAAATAGAACAAATAGAAGGAGGAGAGGGTGAACTTTCAGAGAGAATGAGGAAATTGAATTTATATGAACAAGAGTCAGAAGATTCATATATCGCAGAACGGGGAGGGAAAGATGATGTAAACAAAAAAATATATCCAAGGATCCATCCCTTTACTCGCGGAAAAAAGATAGGGGTAACCGATTTTATAAGACACGTTTATGTGACAATCGATCACACAATTGAAAAAGCAGAATATTTTCATAATGCCAGAGCGATTTATACTCATCCTCCCGGTGAAAAAGGTTTTTATCAACAGTTGGGCGATTTTGCCGAACATATGAAAGGGGGAGGGATTGATGAAATTTTAATGCTTCCGGATGGCCAACATATGATGGAGGCTTATCAGCTTTACGAAAAAATGCTCCAGGAAGATTTCGCCCAGATGGACCAACGTCACCGGCCGGATCAACTGAGCAATAAACTAGAAAGAGTCAACCCTCAAATCGTAATTCAGGTTTTTGAGCAGTTAAGGAAGTTTTATCCTGATCTATCAGAGGAAAGATTATGGAATATTGTCAACTCCGGAGTCGGAATCAGCCGGGGAATATTCTTGACGGAATCGGAAAAATCAGCCTATGCCGATCCAATCGATTCGGAAGGAAAGGGAATGATCGCCTCATATTCAACCAACGATGCCGGCTCCCTCAACGTCTTTAATCCGATGCACACGATTTTGAGATGGCAGGGAGAACATTTTATGAACTCAATGTATTTTATGCCGGTGAACGGTCAGCCGGGGCCATGGGATCATCGGAAAGCTCAAGGAAATGCCGCCAAATATATGGATTCGCTTTTGGTTGGTAAAGGCCGGGGGACAGGTAAAGACGCCCTGCCGGAAATGTTTATTGATTCGATGATGGATCTAACCAATGTTGGCGGCCCTGGTAAAAGAAAAGGCTGGCGTACCAAATATAGTCTGGAGGGGCATTTTGCCTACGATCCGGACGGCACTATCAACGCGCCAAAAACGTTTAAAGCGATGGAGGCGATCGGGTATGAGGCGATCTTTAATTTTTACACCACCGAACAGGCGGGAGAAAAACTAATGAAGGCAACAGAAAATAGCGATCCGGACCAGGCAAAGGAAAAAAAAGACCTTTTCCGGTACATCTTCAAAAGGTATTTTTCGGAAAACCCAGAAAATTTTCAGGAAGCAGAGCTCGACAATTATTTATCAAAATTACAAATAAAAGGAAAGGAAAAAGCCTTAGATCAATTAAAAACTAAGGGTCAACCCCTTAAAAGTGGTTCGTGGGAAGAACAGGTGGCTTACGAAACCTATCAATTGTTCATGGAGAATACTTTAGTCCGTTATACGGCCGCCAGATTCCCGACGATATTTTTGCGGATGGATAAAAACAGGCTTCACGACGATGGAATAAGCCACTGGGAGAAAATAAGGAGGGAGTTTAAAGATTGGAAAAGAGAGGATTTTGATAAGTCAATGAAAAATTTGACAATGGCGGAGATGCTTCTCCGACGGCAAATAAGCGGAAAAATAAGGGAAAATATCAAACTTGATGAAAAATGGTCTTTGGCTGAATTTGACGATATTGACGTTGGCTACCGGTTGAATGAGGAAAAAATCAGGGAACTGCTTTCGAAAAATAAAGAAGATAAAACGTTTAAATCGGAAAAAGAAATAAACGACGCAATTGAAGTTTTCCGCCACATAAAAGACAGCTTTAAAAAGGGTGAGTTTTTGGACAATGAAGGGGCAAAGAGAATACAAGATTATACTTTTACTTTCGGGCTGGAAGATACGGATATTTCTCTTATGAACTTCAGAGGGACAGGACCGCGGATGGTGGCGAGGGCCGTCAAAGATGTGGCGTTGGCAGAACAGGTAATCACCCCCTGGATCATCGAAATGCCGAGGATAATGAACGAGATTGCCATAAACGGCAAGCATGATTTTTCGCCGCTTATCGAATATATGAGAAAAGCCCAAAAAGCGATCACCGAGATCCATGACGTCGATAGCACTTACAAACACATGTATAAAATTGCCGGAACCGTAATTAACTATTTCAAAAAAGATGCCATGGCCAAGCCTTTATTTGGCCTTTTTAGATTGGGAAAAATGAATTCGATGGCTGCAGAATATGCAGGAAGATCAACGGCAGTTTGGGAATGGGACTCACGAGATATTGATAGATTTGCCGTCGCAACGGAGTCGTACGGATTATTAAAAAATAGTCCTTATGATTTACATAAATTTGATAAGGGTGAATTTACAGGTGGTCAGCTGGAAGATAGATGGGTTAGTAATCGGTTTACAAGGTTATTTACAAAGAAACCAATTAAATTTGGAAAAAAGAGACGCGTTGATTATGAATTCAATTCATGGAAGTTAAGAAAAGAACATGGAGCTGACTGGAAAGCTATATCATGGGATTATATTAATCAATTCTTGCCACTGGCTATAGCATTCTTGCTCTGGAAATATATGAAAGACGCGATGGACGAGGTAAGTGGGAAAAAGAAACAGTAAATATAATACGAATGCCACGAATAAAGAAATGCAAATGATACGAATTATGCGAATAAAAAAAATGCCTGAACCGGAGCAAGCGCCCATCCAGACATCAAGATAATTTTATCAAATAAATGATACATGGCAAACACAAAAAATACTAAACAAAAAGCCAGAGTTTACATTGATGGAGCTAATTTATTTTATGCACAAAAGCATTTAGGATGGTTTATTGATTGGAAAAAAATTATTAAACTACTTAATAAAAAGTTAGACATACTTGAAATAAAATACTACACAGGTATAAAAGCAAATGATGAAAAAATGAAAGATTATCTTTCCTACTTAAGAAAAATAAATTTCAAGACAATTACTAAACCATTAAAAATTATAAAAAATAAAGACGGGTCAACAATTTATAAATCAAACTGTGATATAGAAATTGCTATAGACATGTTACTTGACGAATCTTCTTATGATACAGTGGTTTTGTTATCAGGAGACTCAGATTTTGTTTATCTGATTAAAATATTACAAAAGCAGTTCCAAAAAAAAGTATGGATTGTTTCTTCAAGAAAAACTATTTCTTGGGAAATAAAAATCGCAGCAGATTACTATCAATTCTTGGAAGATATTAAAGGCCAAATTAAACGAACCTAAAAAAACCCCCGAGGCAAGCCCCGGGGTACTGTAAAACGATATAATTATATTAAGAGACAAATAAATAGTCAAGCAGAAAATAAAATGTAATTTTAGTCTGGATCCCCTCCTACGAGGGGATGACACAAAATATTAAATTCTGATATCATGAAA
>JBBTYO010000009.1:0-33264 GCA_038061735.1 Patescibacteria group bacterium | reverse complement strand
GGTGGGGATCCTAAAGGCGACGGAACAGGAGGCCCCGGATACAAGTTTGACGATGAACCATTCACGGGAGAGTATGTTCGGGGAACAATCGCAATGGCCAATGCCGGTCCAAACACCAATGGCAGCCAGTTTTTTATTATGCATTCAGACAATCCCCTGCCAAAAAACTATGTAATCTTCGGAAAAGTTACTTCCGGCATGGAAGTTGTTGATAAAATAGCAGAATCGCCTGTTCAGCCAAGTTCCTCCGGAGAAATGTCAACTCCGGTAACTCCGGTAAAGATTCTTACCATAGATATAAAGGAAAAATGATAAAATTAGTTTATGGGAATTAAAGAGGCGATTATACGCTTTCTCGAATATTGCGAACTGGACAAAAACCTTTCCTTAAAAACAGTCAAGATGTATGGCTACTATCTTATTTTTTTTCAAAGATGGCTGCTTTTGATACAAAAGACAGAAGATTTTCCAGTTGGGAAAATTGATGATAATATTGTCAGAAACTTCCGTCTATATCTTTCACATGAATATAAAAATCCAGATAAGGGTGCTCTGAAGCGCCAAACACAAAATTACTTTCTGGTAGCACTCCGGAGCTTCCTCCGCTACCTAGTTCGTCAGCGCGTGGAGTCGCTCTCTCCTGATATGGTAGAACTTGGAAAAAACCGTGATCGCATTATAAAATTTTTATCGCCCGGGGAACTAAAAAAATTATTTGAAATTATTGATTCAAAAGATGAGCAGGGGCTTAGAGACAGAACAATTTTGGAGGTTCTTTTCTCAACGGGCTTAAGGGTCTCGGAATTGGTTGCCTTAAATCGGGAACAGGCCAATATACAGTCGGGAGAATTTGGTGTGATTGGGAAGGGTGGGAAAGCCCGAGTCGTATTTCTGTCAAAACACGCCAAAGAGTGGCTAAGCCTGTATTTGGCCAAAAGGTCCGATCCCTATCGACCGCTTTTCATCCGCTATTCAGGTCCGAAGGGAAAGGAAGGATTGACCGATGAGAGATTAAGGCTTTCTGTCCGTTCAATTGAAAGGATGATCGATAAGTATCGAAAAAAAGCCGGAATTACCCTTCGAATTGGCCCGCATATTCTGCGCCATTCGTATGCTACAGATTTATTGCAACATGGGGCAGATCTTAGATCAGTCCAGGAAATGTTAGGTCACAAAAATATTGCTACGACCCAGATCTACACCCACGTGACAAACTTTGGGCTAAAACAAATACATGAAAAGTTTCATTCAGGAAATAAATGAAAAGTTAAAAAATGTCATTCCCGCGGAGGCGGGAATCCAGGACAAAAAGCACTGGATCCCCTTCTTCAAGGGGATGACACAAGGTCAATATGATTAAATTTTTTAAAAATAATATTTACAAAGTGTTATTAGTTTTGTTCATTCTTGCATTTATTGTTACATTTTCATATTTATCAATCCGTCGATATAAAACTCTTAATTCTTATTACTACGACCTTGGTATCATGAATCAGGTCGTTTATAACACCGCCCATGGACGATTCTTAGAAATGACCAATCAAGATTTGAAAAAAAACGTTTCTCGTTTAGCTATTCATTTTGATCCGATTTTGGCAATATTTGCTCCCTTTTACAAAATATATGAGGGGCCGGAAGTATTGCTTATTGGACAGGTAATAATATTAGGCCTGGGAGCTTTGGCAGTTTTTTTAATTTCTCAGAAAATATTAAAAAAACATTTGATTAGTTTTATATTTGCGCTCACCTATCTTTTTTATTTTGCCATCCAGAGAGCAGTACTTTTTGATTTTCACGCGGTCACGTTAGTCACAACCTTTTTCCTTTTTGCTTTATATTTTAATTTAGTTAAAAAAAACAATTGGTACTATTTTTTTATTTTTTTAAGTCTCATGACCAAAGAACATGTAGGGTTGGTAGTGTTTTTTTTGGGTGTCTATTTATTTTTTATTAAAAAGGAAAAAATGACAGGTCTGTTAACGGCAGTTTTTGGCTTAATCTTTTTCTTTATAACAGTTTATTTTATAATCCCCTACTTCCGGGGCGGCGAACATTTTGCCACAGGGTATTTTGTTGATATAAAATCCCGATTACCAAACGTAATAAAAGATGGAATTAATTACGCCAAATTGATGATCGGGCCATTGTTTTATGTGTTATTTTCACCGCTAACATTATTAATCAGTTTACCGGAATGGGCAATTAACATTCTTAGTATCAATTCAAACCAACGATCTGTTTATTTTCACTATAACTCTATAATTGTTGCCTTCTTATTTTATTCCCTGATTTTAGGTTATAGAAATTTTGACAAAATAATTAAAAACAAAATTTTAAAAACTATAATTTTTTTTATTTTTATAACTATTAATATTTATTCAGTTTATCTTTATAACCCTATTCCCTATTTTGTAAAACAACCAGTTAGCTATAAAGAAATTGACAAAATCAAAAGTGAGTCTATTAAGTTTTGGGTAAATAAACTTAAAGATGAAAATATAAAAGTGGCAACAACTCCAAAATTAGCCCCATTTTTCACAAACAGAAAATATTTTTATAATTTTCTTTATGATACTGCCTATGCTTCAATGGGTAAAACCGATGAAGATATTTATAAAAATGAGATTGATAAATATACTTTAGCCGATTATATTATCATTAACCGGTCTGAGATTGGAGATATTGCTAAAGAAGGATTTCCGGTGAAGTTCTATTTTAAATTATTAGATGATAAAACATTTCAAATGGTTTTTACAGATGAAAGAGAGGGTGAAAGTTTAGAAGTTTATAAAAAAATATGATTTCAGTTATTATTCCATTTTATAATGAAGCAGAATCGCTTCCTGTATTAATTAATCAATTAATTGAAACGCTAAAGACCGTTAAGGAAAAATGGGAGATTATTTTAGTTGATGATGGATCAACTGATGCCAAACGTCTGGATTCACTTTCAATTAAATCGGAATCCAATTTCCAATTAATACATCATAAGAAACGATTGGGAAAAGGGCAAGCATTGAAAACAGGCATAGAAAATTCAATAGGAGACGTGATTTTTTTTATGGATGGAGATTTACAAGATGATCCAAGGGATATAAAAAGGTTATTAAGTAAAATTAACGAAGGCTATGATCTTGTGAATGGGATAAGAACCAACAGACAGGAAAATGGTTTAGTAAAAATATATTCAAAAATTGCATCCTTATTTTTAAAAATCTTTCTTCACTCCCCCTTTACTGATATTAACTGTGGATTTAAAGCATTCAAAAGAGAGGTGTTAAAGGACTTTAATTTTTATGGAAATAATTTCCGTTTTTTTCCACTAGCCACTTATTTGAATGGTAATAAAGTTTCGGAAATTTCAGTAACAAATAATAAGCGAAAATTTGGAGAAACAAAATTTGGTAAATCTAAAATATTCGTTGGAATCCTTGATACTTTAACTGCCTATTTTTTGTTTAAGTTTTCAGAAAAACCACTTCATTTTTTTGGAATGATAGGCGGAGCTTTATTTTCTATTGGTTTTTTAATCAGCATTTATTTAACTATTGAGCGATTATTTTTTGGTGTTCTTCTTTACCAACGACCATTACTTCAACTGGGAATACTTCTTATAATCGTCGGAATTCAGGTTGTCATGACAGGGATTATTGGGGAACTAATCGTATATTTAAACAAAAAAAAATGAATCCAATCCTCGCCCTTATAATCGCCAACATCATCTGGGGTATGGCGTCGCCTATTTTTAAATTTGCCTTAACCAATATTCCCCCTTTTACTTTGGCATTTATACGTTTCTTTTTTGCCGGACTAATATTTTTACCAATGGCTTTGAGCAAATGGCAAAAACTAACCACTAGACAGTGGTTGGAAATTATTTTAGTCGGTTTTTTTGGTATTACTATAAATATCTCATTTTTCTTTTTAGGTTTGAAAAAAACAGAAAGTATTAATGTGCCGGTAATAGCCTCCTCCGGGCCAATATTTATTTATCTGTTATCAATAATATTTTTGAAAGAAAAACCAAAATTAAAAGTATTAACGGGTATGTTGATTGCTTTAGCAGGAGTGTTATTTATTATTTTATCTCCGCTGATTTTGGACGGCAAAAAATTTATGATTGGCGCAGTTGAGGGGAATTTGTTTATTTTGTTAGCAACTTTGGGAAGTGTTTTACAAACACTTTTTGGGCGAGACATTTTGAAAAAAGTTAGCGCCATCCAGGTTTCAGCAATCACTTTTTTATTTGGGAGTTTAACCTTTATTCCCTTTATACCGAAAGAACTTACTAGATGGGATATTTCATTTCTCAATATTGCCGGTTGGACAGGAATAATATTTGGAGTGTTTTTTTCGTCAGCCTTAGCCTACTTTCTTTTTTATTATGGAGTTTCGCGCCTCAAAGCTCAGGATGTTGGAATTTTTACCTACATTGATCCACTGGCAGCAATTGTTGTAGCCGCTCCCTTACTTCATGAATATCCAAACTTATTTTACATATTCGGAGGTATCTTGATATTTGGGGGAATTTATTTTGCTGAAGGGAGAATTCATTATCATCCATTTCATAGATTGAAAAAATCTTAAATATATTGATTGTCATCCCCGTGAAGACGGGGATCCAGGAGCGCTTGGATTCCCGCCTCCGCGGGAATGACAGCTAATTTAAAATTAATATATTTTTTGGTAAACTATATTATGTCCAAAATTTTAATTACCGGTGCTGGCGGTTACATTGGTTCAGTTGCGACGGATTTATTTTTAAAGTCAGGTTATCAGGTCGTTGGTTTAGACAATTTTCAAACAGGTTATAAAGAACCACTGGAATTTTTAAAGAATAAATATCCTAATCAGTTTAAGTTTTATGAAGTAGATTTAAAGAATGATCTTTCTCCTATTTTTGAAAAAGAACCAGATATTTCAGCTGTTATTCATTATGCAGCGTCATGTTTGGTTGATGAGTCGATGAAAAATCCTGGAAAATATTTTTTAAATAACGTGGCAGTTACCGCAAATTTACTCGCATCAATGGATAAATACAATATCAAAAATATTATTTTTTCTTCAACTTGTGCTATTTATGGTGAGGCAGAATACTACCCAATTGACGAAAAGCATCCACTACGTCCCTCGACCCCATATGGGGCTTCCAAAAAAATGGCCGAAGAGGTCATTGCGTGGTACGGAAAATTAAAAAAATTTAATTATATGATTCTCCGATATTTTAACGTGTGCGGGGCAACGGATGACGGATCAATCGGTGATTCCAAAAAACCATCAACTTTGTTAGTACAAAATACCGTCCGTGGAGCACTTGGAATAGAAAAATTTTATCTTACCTGTCCAGAGGTCGATACGCCTGATAAGACTCCTATTCGCGATTACATCGATGTGGTTGACCTAAATGAAGCTCATTTAAAGGCTTTAGAATATCTTATTAAAACTAAGAAAAGTGAGATTATTAATTTAGGAACAGGAACGGGAAGTTCTGTCCTTGAAGTTGTGACCCAAGTAAAAAAATTAACCGGTGTGGAAATTCCAATTGAAAAAGCCAATACTCGTCAAGGTGATGACGCCAAAAAAATCGCAGATATTACAAAGGCAGAAAAAATATTAGGCTGGAAACCAAGTAAAACTATTGAAGATTCAGTCAGGTCATTGATTACTTGGTACAAAAATCACCCGAATGGGTGGAAAAAATAACTCTTACTTGAACTCCATCATGACCATATAGCCTGTCACTCCAAAATAGTACTACATAGCGCGTTGTTTTTATGTTTGTGTTTTTGTCATCCCCTTGAAGAAGGGGATCCAGTCTATTAATACATTTTAAAATGTGATTTTAGTCTGGATTCCCGCCTACGCGGGAATGACAATGCATCAAGTTATATAAAAACTATATTAACAAATAATATTTTAAAAACGGACATTTTTATATTAGTGTAATAAATTTGATGGAGGCCAATCAAGATTAATACAATATAATTAAAATAACCTATGATTATATGGATAATAATTTGGTTATTTTTTTGGATTAGTTCTATGGGTTTAATTAATTATCTTTTTAAAAAACATAAGATTACTTATTACAAAAAATCTTGGCAACATACTCTTTTTTTCATAATTCTCTCGATAATCCTTTTTGTTGTTTATCAAAACCAGTTCCTTATATATTTTGATGATCTTTCTTTCTACCATTTAATGGTTGTCTTGTTCTTATTTATACTGTGGCTTTTTGTCCCGATTCTTTACAAAAATGATTACTATGCTAAAAAAGAAAGGTTTGGTTACCAGTTACCAAAATTTTTTGAAATACTTTTTCAAGATGTTTGTTTTTTGGGTGGCTTACTAACTTTCGGCATTTCTCCAGTCATATTTGGTTTGGTATTTTTTATTGTTCACATCCCCGGAGTATTTCTTCTTCCTAAAAAATTTGCTCTTTTACCTATAATTAGTTCACTTTTTGGAGGGTTAATTTTTGCATATTTACAATCTCAAGGAATTTTAAGATTCTTGACCGCGCTATTTATACATTTGTCGTTTTGGGCTTCTTTTCACTACGCACTTTCAAAAAAACACTTTTTGGGAATAACCCCTTTAAAAAGATAAAATCTTCTTATATCTTGGCTTTGCTGATAGTCCAATATATTCGCGTCTTTAAAAGGGATGACATAAATAATTTTTTCAGATTATTTGGTATACTTTAATTCTAAAATAAAGCGGGATTAGTTCATCGGTAGAATATCTGCTTTCCAAGCAGAGGGGACGGGTTCGACTCCCGTATCCCGCTCTTTAGGTTGTTGTGACACTCTAAAGTAATGTTAAATAAAAAAATCTTCCTTATTTTTATACTCGCTTTTCTTATTCGTTTAATCGCTCTCAATCAATCGCTTTGGCTGGACGAGGCAGTGACAGCTAATGTTGTTAAGAACTTTGACCTTACGCAGATTATTAGCAAATTTTCACCGACCGACTTTCATCCCCCACTATATTATCTATTTATGAAATTATGGACAAATTTTTTTGGTTATTCAGAAATCGCTTTGCGAATGCCTTCAGTTTTATTCAGCTTAATGACAGGATACGTTGTTTATCTAATTGGCGGAATTTGGTCTGCAATATTTTTTCTATTTAATCCATTAATTGTTTATTATTCACAAGAAGCCCGTATGTACATGATGACGATGTTTTTTTTAACTGTGGTTTTATATCACTTTCTATTTATTTCCAAGAACCTGGATTCCCGCCTCCGCGGGAATGACATCTGGTTTAATTTATTTATTTTTTTGTCATTACTGACTTTTTATGGATCTGTTTTTTTGATCACAGCATTTTTAATTTATTTTTTATACAAAAAACAATATAAAAATTTGTTTATTTGTTTATTGGTAGTATTTGTTTATTTGTTGATAATCTCCCCTCTCCTTTATCAACAATTAATAAACTCAAAAATTGCCTTGGCAAATGTAACCAATTGGTCACTGGTACTGGGGAAAGCCAATTTAAAAGATTTACTTTTAATTCCGGTTAAATTTTCCATTGGCAGAATTAGTTTTTATCCCAAATGGTTGTATTGGGGAATGGCAGGAATTTGGATAGGATTTGTTATGCTTACAATAAAGACAGTCTTAAATAAGACAGTCTTTATTAAGACTGTCTTATATTTACTTATTTTTCCATTAGTCTTGGGCTTTCTTATTTCATTCTTTGTTCCGATGCTGCAGTATTTCAGATTTATCTATTTAATTCCTATAGTGAGCTTATTATTGAGTTTTAGATTGTCAAGCCAGGCCAGTTCTAACCTCCGAGGTTCGATTTTGGTTGGAGGATTTTTATTTTTCTCATTAGTCTATCTTTTGCTACCTCAATTCCACCGTGAGGATTGGAAAAGTTTGGTTAAAAGTTTACCGAAGGATAAGACAGTTTATATGATTATGGCGTCGAGTGATCCGGTTAAGTATTATTCAAGAAATTTAAAGATTAAAGATTTGACCCTCCTTCGCCCTATGGGCTACGGCGGGCAAAGGGAAATCATAGTTATTCCCTATACGACTGAGATCTATGGTTTAGATTATAAAAGTTCACTGATAAAAGCGGGATATCAACTAAAAAAAGAAGTGAGCTTTCGAGAAGTTACTTACGAACGATGGGTTAAATAATTCTACTCGGCAACTTTTTATATTCAATAAACGAGGCAACTGAAAGAATGATCAGACCAATAAAAAACGATAAAGCTAGAGCATAAGGTGGGCCTAATACGTTCATTGTTGGAATAAGATAATAGCTGCCAAAGCTAATGATAATGAAAATTACCAAATTAGCAATCAAAATATATGAGGGTTTCTTGACAGTATACAAAAGAAAGAGCAATGGCAAGTTAAGAAAGGTATAGATAATATAAGGCCAAGTTAAAGTCTTAGTAATAATGGCCGTTTGGGCAAATTTTTCCGTGAAAAAGAGATAAAAAACAACGTTTGGAGTAAAGAATAAGGCAATAAAAAAAGCGGTTGGAATCAATAGGTAAACTATGCCAGCCTTAAATTCTTTTCGTACATCTTCTTTAGTTGAAATTTTAGAAAACTTTGGTGATAAAACTTGCGTAATGCTAGCAATTGAAGCAATGACAGTTAAAATTATTTTTTGTGCTAATCCATAATAACCAACTTCCGGTGATTTAGACAGAAAGTAAGACAATAGAAAAAGATCCATGCGTTGGGCTAAGTTAAAAAACTGTGAAGCGATAAAAAACGTAATTGTATAACCAAAACGAAACTCTTCTTTTTTTACTGAAGCCTTTAAGATTTTGAAAACAATATGTCTTTTTTCAAAGAATAAAAGAATAAAAAAAACAATCGGACCAATAATACCAAAAACAAAAATAATCGAACCGACCGTAATCAGACGCATCGGTATCATGACGAAAATAATAATTGTTTTTATCAGATTGGAAAGATTTAAAAAGATATTGGCTTTGAGAAATCTTTTTGCAGCAAAAAGTGCATTGATTGCATAGTTTTGCCAAACAAGAAATAAGACAGAAAATGTTGTGGCGTAAAGTTCCCACGACGGAGCTCCAGTTTTAAAAAAAACTTTATCCAAATAAGGAAAAAAAATAAAAAGAAGTAAAATAATTACGACGGAAAAACCAGTCTGATAAAAAAGAATTGTTTTTAAAAAAATATAAATATTTTTTTGTTTTTTTTCGATCATAACTGGGAGATAGGAATAGATGCTGGCGGTTGTACCAAAATCAAGTATATTAGCTAGAACATAGGCAATTCCAAGTAGAACGCTTAAAACTCCATATTGGGAAGGTGCTAAAATACGGACAAGCAAGAAAGCAAAAAATGCGATAAAAACAACATTTAGATAATTACCAACAGTATTAATAATAATATCTTTACTGGTTGGCTTCTTGATAAAATTAAATAGCCTTTGAATCATTTGTTAATTATAATTGAAATTAAAATAATCTGTTATAATTTATACTAATATGGCAAAAACGGCACTGGTCACGGGAATTTTAGGTCAAGATGGACCTTATTTAGCGAAGTTACTTCTTGAAAAAGGCTATAAAGTTTATGGCTTGATTCGTCGCTATTCGAACATCTCTTTTGACAATCTTGATTATTTGGGAATTACTAAGAAAATCGAATTTGTTGAAGGAGACATGACTGATGAGTCTTCTTTGCTTCATTTAATTAAAAGAACCATGCCTGACGAAGTCTATAATTTAGCTGCCCAATCTTTTGTAGGTGCGTCATGGGCACAAGCAAAATTAACCACAGAGATTAATGCTTTAGGAGTTCTTTATATGCTAAATGCAATCAAGCTTTTTTCCCCAACGACCAAATTTTATCAGGCTTCAACTAGCGAAATGTTTGGCACCAGCCATGAAAATGGTTCTCAGGACGAGAATACGATCTTTCATCCTCGTTCTCCCTATGGAATTTCCAAAGTTTATGCATATTGGATGACGGTTAATTTCAGAGAGTCCTATGATATTTTCACCTGTAATGGAATTTTATTTAATCATGAATCTCCTATCCGAGGCATGCAGTTTGTGACCAGAAAAATCACTGATGGAGTCGCAAAAATTAAGATAGGCCTGACAGATAAACTTAGTTTAGGAAATCTAGAAGCTAAGCGTGATTGGGGTTTTGCAGGAGATTATGTTGAAGCGATGTATCTAATGCTTCAAAATGAAAAACCTGACGATTATGTGATTGGCACAGGAGAAAATCATTCAGTTAAAGAATTTGTTAAGTTAGCTTTTAAATATGCAGGCATAAATGATTGGGAAAAACATGTTATAATTGATGTTAGATTCAACAGACCAGCCGAAGTACCAAACCTTAAGGCCCGAGCAAACAAAGCCATGAAACAGTTAGGATGGAAAGCTAAGACATCATTTGAGGATTTGGTGAAAATGATGGTTGAGGCGGACTTGAAAAGATACAAAAAATAATTAAGAATTAAAAATTAAGAGTTAAGAATCCAGTTGAACAATAATATCCAGGAACTGTTTTGCTGATTTCTTCCAGTTAAATCTATCCTGAATTTCTTTAGAATTAATTCTTATTTTATTACTAAGTAAATACTTCATTTTTTCCAGAATTTTGTTTTTATCGGAAAAATCAACTAAAAGTTCTTTATCAATCGTTTCTGTGAGCGATGAATTATTCCCTACTATTACTTTAGTGCCACAAGCTAATGATTCAAGCGGCGGTAGCCCAAATCCTTCATAAGCTGAAAGATAGACGGTTAAGCTAGCGGCGTTATATAAATATGGTAAATCTTCATCTACAACAAAACCGGTAAATCTAACTTTATTTTCCAGCCCCAATTGTTTTATCGACTGATAAACATTTTCATTTTTCCAGCCGGCTCTACCAGTGATTATGAATTTAAAATCGGAAAATTTATCGTCCTTTATAAGTTCATTGAAGATATTAATTGCCAAGACAAGATTTTTGCGTGGTTCAATTGCACCCACATAAAGTAAAAATTTATCTTCAAAATTAATTCTGTATTTTTCGAGAATATTTTTTAACTCTTTATCTTTATCTTTTAATTTGAATTGTCCACCAATGCCGGGATAAACAACTTGAATTTTTTCTTTATTTATTTTTGGGAAATATTTTGTTAAATCTTTCTTGGTACTCATTGAGTCAACGATAATAGTATCTCCATGATTAATAGTTTTTTCCAATTTAATTGAGTGAGCGTTAATAATTTCTTGTTCGTGATATTGTGGGTAAATTTTCCAAACGAGATCGTGGACGGTCGTGATTCCTTTAGTTCCGGATAAAAGTGGAGACCTTGAAAAATCTGAAAAATAAAATACATCCATCTTGCCGATCAGCCACTCAACAGGAAATAATTCAAATTTTATCCAAAGAAATTGTAACACAGGTAGTGGAATATTATATTTATGTACAGTCGCTCCCAACCGCTTAAATTCGTCAAGGTAAGAAAAATTTTTTGAATCATGAAAACTGGAATAAAAGAGATGATAGTCGTTGGTCTTATCAATCATCAATAACTCTTTAACCAGGTTATAGGTATAGTTGGTAACACCAAATCCACGGTATGCGAGAGAAGTAATGTCTATTCCTATTTTCATATAAATAAGTTTATCAAATTACTTTTCCAAAAGGTAGATCGTCATTTTTCTATCCGAAGAGAAATGAGAGATTTTTTTAACTTTAGAATAATCAAACTCTGACATTTCCCACGTATCAAAATTTTTAAAATCAATAACACTTTCTTCACTAAAAACAAAAAGCTTTTCAGAGTCTTTATACAAAAAATCACTTTGGGGTTCATACCCATTTATCAAAAAGAAAAAACGGTATTCATTTCCTGCGGGAGTTGGGGCGTTGTCAGATCGTTTTAAAATGACATTAAATTTATTGCTCTTAGAAACAGGTAGCTTAGCTAAAGTCTTCTCTACTCTATTCTTTATTAAAGAATAATTTCTTTGTGCATTTGCATAATAACTACCTGGAAACGAAAAAACCAATAATATAATTAAAGTTATCAAGATAAATATTTTATATTTATTGTTTACGATCATTGTTAATAAACAAAAACTAAATATTGTTAAAAAGGGCAATAAATAGTGGGCTGAATATTGAAAGCGTAGAACTAAAGTGAGAATAACAAAACTGATACCTGTTATTAGAATAAGCAGTCTTTCTTTATATCTCTTAACCCAAACAAGTGAGCCAAGTAAGAAAAATATTGCTAAGTAAATATTTATTCCTAAGTACGGTTGCATTTTTTTTATCAAATCAAAGGTGTTAATAAAAATATTTTTGTTTAATTTAACTCCGTTGGGCAAATTGGTGTTATTAACAAAAGATAAATATGATTTATCAACAAAAGTATTTTTAAGCATAATAAAGTGATTTTTAAATTCAAAAAGAATCAGCGGAGAAAAAGCCAAAAATACTCCTATTAAAAAAAGAAAAAACATTTTTTTATTTTTGAGTAAAAAATATAGAAATAATAAAATTGGAACAAGAATAATAACATAGACGAATAGTGTAGAAATAATTATCCCAAGCAGCAAACCAAGCAATAAAATTTTTAGTTGATTAAATTTATTCAAATCATAAAAATAAATTATGGTTAAAAAAACTAAAAAGAAAAGAACTGGCGTAAAACCGTTTCCCGGATTACGGGCAGAAAAAATAAAAAATGGTAATAGCATTACGACTAAACCAGATAAAAAACCGGCAAGTCTACCAAATTTTTTAGACACGTGAAAGCTAAAAAAAACCAAAGACAAAGAAAACAAAATTGCATTAAAAAATAAAACTCCACCAAGTTGCCTACCTGAAAATAGGAATGGTATTAAAAAAAGATAATAATGGTAAGGTGCGGTATAGATTCCACCAAAACTTCCTTTGGGGCCTAATAAAGTAAAATTACCATAGCTAATTTTCCCAATTTCAAACAAATCTCTTCCTAAATCCCCCTCAAAAGAAGAAGATGATTGTATTTTAAATGAAAATAAAAAAAAACTAAATAATCCCAAAATAATCAAAAACCAATATTTCTTCAAAATTCTCATTTGTAATATTATACAAAACCATATAAGTAAGAATAATTGTTATAATACTTCATGGCTAAAAATCCCATCATATCGGTTATATTGGCTTCCTATAATCATGTTCGGTTTGTAGGAAAAGCTCTTAAATCTGTTTTAAATCAAAGTATCAAAGATATTGAAGTTATCGTAGTCGACGATGGTTCAACAGACGGAACTTCAGAAATTATTGATGGAATTAAAGACTTGCGGATTCACTTGCTTAAATTAAAGGAAAATCGAGCCATTCATCCACGTAATTTAGCACTAAGTTTTGCTAAAGGTAAATATATTGCTTTTCAAAATTCTGATGACGAATGGTTAGAAACAAAACTTGAAAAACAGTTGGAAATATTTGAAAAAAACAAAAGTATTGCTGCCTGTTTTACAGCAGTTAAAATTATTAATGAAAATGGATGGGAGCAGAAAGAAACTTGGGTAAGGGGAATGTTCAAAACAGAGAATCACACCCAAACTGAATGGCTCAGACACTTTTTTGATTATGGAAACTGCTTAGCGATTGCTTCTGCAATGATTAAAAAAAATACAATTTTAAAACTAGGGGGATTTAGAGAATCATTGGTCCAGTTATCCGATTTTGATTTATGGATTCGTCTTGCTGGAATTGGTAATTTTTTTATAATTCCCGAACAACTGACGAAAATTAGAATTATTGGATATACTAATTTTAGCGCTCCTTCTGGGGAAGCTTTACGCCGAAATGAATTTGAATTTGCGGAAGTTTTGGAAAGATATTTAGAAAAACCTGTTAGTAAACTTTTGCATAATATATTCAAAGATATTCCAACTCCAAATAATTCTTCAGAACTAATTTATTCTGTTTCATTAATAAGATATGCTTGGAAAATAAACACTCCTCATCATAGATTATTTGCCAATAAGTCATTTGGAAAATTGATTGATGATAAAAATAAAAGAAAAATAATAGTAGAAATATTTGGTTCCGATATTATTCATAAATACATTTACAACAAATCAACCATTGAGTATTCCTTAAAAACTACAGTATGAAATCAAGAATAGCTGAGGTAGTTTCCTGGTTAAAACAAATAACAAAATCATCAAATGTTAAAAAAAGCTTTATTTCTTTCGGGAAATCTTTAGAATGGTCAATAACTAGAGGGTCGATAATACATAAATCTGGTGGTTTTTTTAAAATTATCGGAATAATATGGACTAACAATCATGGTGAAAAAATCAGCCAACCCCTTATCGATCAAAACGAAATTGGCACTTTGGGTTTTTTAGCTCGGCGGACAAATAATTTGACTGAACTATTAGTTCAGGCTAAAGTCGAACCGGGCAATGTCGGACTAGCTCAGCTGTCCCCTACTTATCAAGCTACGCTCAGTAATTCACTTCGTTTTCATGGAGGAATTTTTCCGCCTTTTACGGAATTTTTTTTACAAAAAAATAACCTCCATGTTTTATATGAATCTTTACAAAGCGAACAAGGTTTGCGTTTTTTTGGTAAACGGAATAAAAACATAATTATCTATACTCATAAACATGTAGAAAATATAAATACACATCGCTGGTTTCAAGTAGACGAATTAACAGAGTTACTTCATGAACCCTATTTAATCAATACTGATGCTCGATCAGTTCTTGTCAGCAGTCCATGGGACAAATTAATTAATAGAATTCCTTTTACGCGTTATAAAACCACTTTTGCAAAAGAGCTTTACAATTCATTTGTTAGTATTGGTCGAAAAGAAATAGTAAGCAAGGAAATAAATAAACTTTCCAGAATAAGTAAAAAAATAAATAGACCATCAATAGTTAAGCTTGATAAAATTCCGGGGTGGACAGTATCGAATAAGAAAATTGGTACTTCACTGAGCGACGAATTTAATGTTAAGCAAATTAGAGTAAAGATGCTCGGTCGTGAAGTAGAATTCTGGGATCAGCCAATTATTTATTCTTCAAAGCCTTTATATATAACTCTTTTATGCGGAAGAAAAAACAAAACACTTTATTTTGGTTTCAAATACCAAATCGAACCTGGATTGTATAATCTGATTGAACTTGGACCAACGGATATGTCCTATTCAAACAATTTATACAGTGGACAACTTATAGTTAAGTCATATCAATCGGAAGAAGGAGGTAGGTTTTATCAAAACAAGAGTGTTTATAAAATCATCGATATCGGTGAAATAGAAAAATCTTCAAAATTGATTTGGTTGACATTAGCCGATATACACAGTCTTTTTACTTATGAAGGGATTTTTACAAATGAAGCCAGAAGTATTTTAGTCCTACTTTTACGTTGGATATAATACTAATAGTATCTATTAAAAACGCTATAAAAAGTCGCTGATATTAAATATATTATCACTAAAAAATAAATAGTATTTTTTACGGATTCATTTACTTTTATATTATGTAAGTATTTTATTTTATGCGTAAACTGAGTGGTTAATAGGATTATAAAAGGTAGAAAAGGAATGAAATATCTCCCCTGCACTCCATGGGCGGTCAACATTCCAGGAACTGTATTAAAAACAAAGGCAAGTAGAATAATATAAATATAGGAAATAATTAATGTTACGAATAATAATATTGTTTTATTTTTATGTAGAGACGAGGCATGCTTCGTTTCTATAATTACATAAATAAAAAACAATCCATAAATTAAATAGCTCAAAGGATCTAGTCCGTATTCTAGCCAGCCAAAAATTCCAATAAGACTTTGCAAATAAAAACTAAAACAATAAATCGTAGTAATGGTTACGGCTTTGATAATATTTATCGGATTTGAAAACAAGAAATTTAACTGGTGCATCGGATTAATAACTTGATTAGCTAAGGAATTTTGTAAATCAAAGGATCCATTCAGTTTTGACAAAAAATAAAAAGGTATAAATATTAAACTTGATATTATCATCGGTTTTACTTCAAAAGAAATTAAGAAAAGAAACAAGAAAAATGTTTCATAACCGATTTTTTTACTCCATAAAAATAAAAATAGGACGAAGAATAATTTAATATATTTTTTTGTAGAGACGTGATTAATCACGTCTCTACCCATCAATAATGTAAAAAACGTCAATCCAAACATAATATGAAGTGCATCATAACTAATAGAAGATATTTGATGCAAGGTCATTGGGAGCGCAAAAGTAAAAAGAAGAATTAATTTATAGTTATTATTAATTTTTTTGTAAAGATACAGAAACCAAAAATAACCAAGGATAGCCATTACTAAGCGAACAAGATAAATTGACTGAATTGGATTAATATGCATCAAAGATAAGATTTTTAAAGTAAATGATTGAGGCAGATATGAAATGATTGGAAAACTGCAAAGATGATCAATATTGAAGTTAATTTTTTTATTATCTTGTTTGTTAGAAAACAAATCACCTAGAAATATTTGTATCGGAAGTTTTGATTTTCCGTGAGTAAGTAAATCCAGATATGGAGTTTTAATAAAACTAATATATTTTTTTTCTATCGGAACCATGTTATTAGATTTTTTTGTGCAGGATAGATATCCTTTGCTGATTAGTAAAGATTGTTCAAAATGAGCTTGTTCATCCGGTTTTTGAAATGGCGGAACAAGGAAGGTAAAGATTAACAACTGAACAGGGATAAGGAAATATAAAATTAATTTACGTAATATTTGTTTGTTCATAAAATATTGATATTATAGATCCCCACGCGGCAAAACCCAAAACCGTTTCAAAAACGTTAAAGATTGACGTGATATTTAAAGGCAATAAATAAACATTTTTTGTAAAAGCTGATATCAGATATAAAGTAGCTGTTATAAAAAATAGCATCCAATTTTTTGGTCTGATTAAAATAATAAAAGGCACTAACCAGGCAAGCCATTGAGAACCAAAAGTTAGATTAAAAATGAAAAAGAATAACATTATCAATAAAATATTTTTAACAACATTTTTATTATTTGGAAAAAAAGAATAAATAAAAAAAATAATAAAGAAAGTTCTTCTAAGGAGCTGAGCAATTGAGGCATCAATTTTTGGCCAAAGTAAAATCAAAATATTTCCTATCCCCCAGTAACCGTATACACCCCGATAATTTTTTATCGGCGTAAGAATATCGAATAATGGAATTTTAAAATACCACCAATGAAAGATAACGCTTGCAATTGGAATTGTAACAATTAGAATAAACCAAAATTTATTTTTTAACTTTTTAAACATTGGGGTAATAAATAGAGCGGGCCAGGTTTTAGTGAAAATTGCAAAAGATATAGAGATCATTGAAGGTATTTTTTTGTGTTTATTAAAAAAATAAATAGCCAATAGAATAAAAAATAACGGAATAACATCAAATTGGCCATGAATATTTGAGCAAATAATTGTTATCGGATTTACGGCATAAAGTAAGGCAAGGTTTAGATTTTTTTTTGACAATAGATAAATTAGATAAACGTTCCCAAGATCAAAGAAAGTAAAAATTAATTTTAAAAATAATAAAGGCGGGAAAAAATCTTTAAGAAAAACTGCCAGTGCTCCTAGATAGGAAAAAAATGGAAAATAAAGAGAAGGATATATTGATTTTTTTTCTAAGATTATTTTTCCAGCATCAAGAAACGACGTTAAATCATTACTACTGCTTTTGTAAAAAACAAACGTTATCCCTAATCTTATAAATAGTCCCACAATAATTGAGTATCCGATGGGGAAAGTCGTTTTATTTTTGCCAACAAAGCAAAATCCTATTAATAATAGGATAAACACAATAAAATACATAATTAATTTTATCACTTTGCAAATCTAACCTTATTGCGTTAGAATTATTCTCATGAAAGTCATAATTCTCTGCGGTGGGACGGGAACAAGACTCAAAGAAGAAACAGAATATAAACCCAAGCCAATGGTTTATATAGGCAGTCAACCAATTCTTTGGCACATCATGAAAATCTATGCCTCCTATGGCTATAATGAATTTATTCTCGCACTCGGTTATAAAGCCGATTACATTAAAGATTATTTTTTAAATCAAAAAGCTTTCACTTCCGATTTTACTTTAGAAACTCGTCACCATAAAACTAAATTTTTTCTTGACGAAAGACGGGAAGTTGATAATTTTAAAATTACATTCGTCGATACGGGGTTAGAAACCCTGCCGGGCGAAAGAATTCTTCGTTGCAAAAAATATATTCCAAAAAAAAATAAATATTTCATGGTTACTTATGGAGATGGAGTTTCTAATATCGATATTGATGCTTTAGTTAAATTTCATAAAAAACAAAAAACTATTGGAACATTAACTGGGATTCATCCCAAATTTAAATTTGGCGCCGTAAAAATAAACGATAAAAATCTGGTAACAGAATTTTCAGAAAAACCGGTTCTTCAAGATTGGGTTAACGGAGGTTACATGATTTTTGATAAAAGATATTTTGAATATCAAAAGCCTAGCGAATTAGAACATGCCGCATTAAAAAGACTATCGAGTATTAATCAATTGTCATTGTATAAACATGAAGGTTTCTGGTATGCCGTTGATACTAATAAAGAGTACGAGGATTTGAATAAGATTTGGAAAAGTGGGAAAGCGCCATGGAAAATTTGGCGCTAATTTTTATAGATTCTGTCACTTGTGACGACTATTCCCCTCCGAGGCTCTGCGGAATATCTCCGCAATCCGCTTCTCGGGGAACCTTTTCACTTCGTGACATCTGTAAAAATTTTGTTTTTTTCAATTGTCATTCCCGCCCCCGACTGGAGTCGAGGACAGGCTCCGGCGGGAATCCAGACCTATGTATAACTTAAAAAATAAAAACATACTAGTCACCGGCGGTGCTGGTTTTGTCGGCGGGCACTTGGTTGAAGAATTAATTAACCAAAAAACCAATGTTGTTGTTGCAGATATTTTTTTTAACAAAAAATCATATCTCCTATGCGATCGTTCAATAGATAAAAAATGCGTTTTGATAAAACAGGATATTTGCAATTATAAAAAACTTTTAATCATAATTAAGAAATATAAAATCGAATTTATATTTCATCTAGCTGCTCAAGCTTTGGTTGAGGAAGCTTATAAAAATCCAAAACATACTTTAGATAATAATATTTTAAGTACAATAAACGTTCTTGAGGCGGTTCGATTAAACCCACAAATAAAGGGACTCGTCGTCGCATCCTCTGACAAAGCCTATGGAAAGTTGAAGGTGGCAAAATACACTGAAGATTACCCTTTAGCCGGTGATCATCCTTACGATACTTCAAAGTCAGTTACCGATTTACTTAGTACTACTTATTATAAAACCTATAAAATCCCCGTCGTTGTTACACGCTTTGGAAATATTTATGGTGAAGGCGATCTTAATTTTTCAAGGATCATTCCTGGCATAATGAAAAGCATCATTAAAAACGAACAGCTGAAGATCAGAAGTAATGGCAAATACATAAGGGATTATCTTTATGTCAAAGATGTTGTAAGCGGCTATCTGTTATTGGCAAAAAATATAAACAAAGTTAAAGGCGAAGCTTTTAATTTTGGATCTGACGAGACGTTAAACGTCTTAGATTTAATAAAAATAGTTGAGAAAAACTTGTCAAAGAAAATTAAATATAGAATTTTAAACACAGCTAAAAACGAAATTCCCTATCAGTCATTGGACTATTCAAAAATAAAAAAAACCCTCGGCTGGAAACCAAAAGAAAATTTGAAATCATCAGCGGAAAAAATATTTAGTTGGTATAAAATTATGAAAGATAATAATTAAACGTAAATTGAATGATAGAAAAATCTAATAAATTTAATTTAGAGTATTTTGCCGGTGCTTATGAAGTTACATCTGTTTCAGCAATATATGAGGCTTCTTCCCGTATCAAGCAAAGCTGGGTTTATTAAAAGTTAAAGATAAGAGAAACATCCAGACAGTTGCCGAAGTTGGTGCAGGTAGTGGTAATTCAACTGCATATTTAATAAGTGAATATAAAAAAGTTTCTAAAAGTATGCAATTTATTTCAACGGAACCTTCCGAAGGGGCTATAGTCTCTGCTTTTAAACATGGGAAAATAACAAAAGTAAAATATAGAGATATAACTTCAAAACTTAATGTTCCTGAAGCAGCGATAAAATTGATAAAACATAAAAGGTTAAAATTTAGTAAACATAATAGTCCATAGATTATAAGAGCAAAAGCTGAAAATATTCCACTTAAAGATGGTAGTGCAGACATTATACATGCGGTTCAAGTGTTTCATTGGACAAATTTGGGCAAAACACTACGAGAAATTAAACGAGTACTGAATAAATGAGGGCTATTTATTTTTGATGAATCTGGCCTTCAATTTGACTTTGGTGATTTATCTTTGGAGAGCCAAACTATTAATAGTCGTCATTTTATGAATCACCCTTTTCATAAAAAATTTCTTGAATCATTAAATATAGAGTTAGAAAAATTTGGAGTTAAAATTGAGGATACCAAAATAGATCATTTTCACAATATGTTTGATATAAAAAAAATGAAAGCGATGTTATTTCAATATGGATTTAATTTATTAACAATTGATTTTGATTCTTATAAAAGTATTGTTAAGGAAATTGCTAACCAAACTAACAGAGTTTTAATACCATTTAACGACACCGAAAAAAACTTAGTTGGAATAATTGATGTGCGAAATCCTGTAACAGATATAGAAAATTTTATCGTTAATGGAGGAATAATGAGATATTTTAATAATAAAAAAATTCGAAACCTTTCTGAAGTTGAAAAACAATTAATTTTAAAAAAAATATTTGACGAAGTAAAACAAAAATATCCAGATTTATTAGAAAAACCAGTCGCAGAAACGGATGTGTTTTTTGTCGCTCAGTCGGTTTAATTTAAATACTATTTTAAATTTAGATACTTCTTTATTTTTTGATTAGCGATTTTAAAACCTTGGAAGTCGTTTATATACCCCATCCAAATTTCGTTTACCATGGTTCCTTCATAATATTTCATTAAATCAAAGAATTTTTTAAAATCAATTTCTCCTTCGTCAATTTGAATCCCTTCCCCATCTACTCCTTTTGCGTCACCAATATGAATATGCTTTATGTATTTTTTGACAATTTTTAATTCATCAAAAAAATCCTTATTAGCAGAATTACAATACAATTTTGAATGAGACGTGTCAAAACAAATTTTTTTACCGGTTGTTTGGCAAAATTTTTCAATTTCATGGGCCTCCATAAAGATATTGGAATTCCATTGACCTCCTAAATACCATGGGTAGGGTGGAAGATTTTCAACTAAGATCTCAGAATTATTAGTTTTTATTTGTGAAAGACTTTCTATCAAAGTTTCCATTCGATGTTTATTATTTTCAGGATAATCTTTATCAAAAGACATTCCGCCAGGATGAAGGATAAAAATATTTTCCTTATTATTAAAATATTTAAAAAATCTTTCGCTTTTTGTAATAATTTTTTGGAGGACTTCTATTGATTCACTTAATGGTAAAACTTGATTTTCATTTTTTACACTGGCAATATCAATCATATGTCCATTCCACATTTCCGGTAAATGAATGAAGCAAGGAAACGGGTATTTTTCTTTAGCGACAAAATTAAAATCCGGATCTACATCTGAAAAATGGAATTCCACGAAATCGGGACGGAGTTTTACTATTTCGGAAAAATCAGAAAATCTTGCTTTTAGACCAATTTGCATTTATATGTTAAATATCTAATTGATAAAAAAAATCATACTTTTTAATATCTCTTTTTGCCTTTTTACCAACAATTTTATCTATCATCTGGGGATTTAAACCTTTCCCTGGTCCCTTAATATCAATCATTTCATAAGAAATGATTTCTCCTTTTCTTATTAATTTTCGGGCAGTTAAACTTTTAGCAAAAACTTCCCTTGTAAGATATTCACCTCGGGATAAATTTTTTTGAGTTGTTCCTAACGCCGATTCAATTACTCTTATTCTATCAACCATTTTTTTAAAGCCAGATGGAGTCAGTGAAATATTATGGTCAGGTCCATCCCAAGATCTGTTTAACGTGAAATGTTTTTCAATAATTTTTGCGCCCAATGTAGTTGCTCCTATAGCTATTATTATTCCTCTTTCATGACCCGAATAACCAATAGGAACTCGATAACGATTTTTTAAAAACTCTATCATTTTTAAATTAACGTCTTTAAAGGCAGTTGGATAAGTACTGACACAATGCATAAAGGAAAAATCAGCTTTCTTTTTTTTGAGAAATTTATAAGTAAAATCAATCTCCGGGATTTGAGACATCCCGGTAGACAAGATTAGTGGTTTTTTTTTGCTGATAATAAAATCAATTAAGGGAATATTAGTTAAATCGGCTGATGAAATTTTGTAAACAGGAACATCTAAGTGACTAAGAAACTCCGCACTTTTAATATCAAACGGTGTGCAAAAAAATATAATTCCAAGATGTTCGCAGTATTTTTTTAATTCGATAAAATCTTTTTTTGAAAGCTCAAACTTTTTAAAAATGCCGAAAAGATAAGAAGTTGATTGACTGTCCTTATTGGGATTTTCATAAACATCTTTTTTATATAAAGACTTTAAATCTCTTTTTTGAAATTTAACTGCGTCAGCTCCAGATTCCTTTGCGGCCTTGACCATTTTTTTTGCTAATTCTAATTTACCATTATGATTTAAACCTATTTCAGCAATTACAAATACGGGATGATTATCCCCTACAACCCTGTCAGCAATTTTTAACATTTTGTCCATAAAATTTGATACTAATTATATATAATAAAACAGTAAATTAAGATATGAAATATTTATTTTGTGGATTAGGTTCAATTGGTCAAAGACATTTAAATAATTTAAGATTATTAAATGAGAGAGACATCATTGCTTTTAGAAATATAAAATCTTTATTACAAAACAACCAAATACAAATTCCTTCTTACAGATCATTAGAAGAAGCGATAAAACAAAAACCCGACGTAGCTTTTATAACCAATCCTTCCATATTCCATATTCCATACGCACTTAAATTAGCAAAAAGTAGCTGTCATCTATTTATCGAAAAACCATTATCGATAGATAATGCTGGATTAAATGAGCTTACAAAAATCGCAGAAGATAAAAAATTAATTGTTGCTGTTGGCTTTATGATGAGATTTCATCCGGCGGTTATCCAAATAAAAAAATGGCTCAATGATAAGTTGATTGGTTTTTCAATTACGGTCAGAATGAATTGTAGTGAATATTTACCTCTATGGCACCCTAAAGAAAATTATAAAAATAGTTATGCAGGTCAACAAAAACTTGGGGGTGGCCCAATAAACACTCTTTCCCATGAAATCGATTTAGTAAATTATTTTTTTGGAAAACCAGAATCTTTATTTGCTATGGAAAGTAGAAAATCTTCATTAAATATTTCAACAGAACATGCAGTTGAAATATTATTTCAATATCGAGACAAATTGCTGGTCGAAGTTCATCTTGATTATCTTCAAAATCCACCTAAAAGAACTTGGGAAATAGTTGGAGATAATGGAAAAATCGAATTTGATTATTATTCAAATGAACTGAAGCTATGCGTTATGGATAAAAAAACTCTTGAATATAAAATAACAAAAATCGAATATAAAAATAATTTTGAAAGAAATGATATGTTCAAAGATGAACTATCTGACTTTATTTCTTCTATAAAAAATAATAGAATACCAAAAGTGTCATTGAAAGACGGGATCGTTAACACAAAATTACTTATTGCCATACATCAATCAATAAAAAGTAGTAAAAAAATTATAATTAATTATTAATCAATAAAATATTTATGGCAAATTACGACTTTTCAGACTTAAAGGATAAAGTGGTGATAATTGTTGGAGGATTTGGATTGATTGGGTCGGAACTTTGTAAAGGATTTATTAAAAACGGTTCGAAAATAATTATTGCTGATAAAGCAAAGAATATTGAGCTATTAGCCGTATTTAATAACCTATCAAAAGATAAGGTTGAATATTTAGTCTTTGATATTGGAGCGGACAAATCTACCGACGCACTTATTAAAAGCGTTATAAAAAAATATGATCGGATAGATGTTTTAGTTAATTGTAGTTGGCCGAGAACAAAAGATTGGGGTTTGGGAGTGGAGGAAGTTCCATATTCATCGGTAAAAGACAACCTACTAATACACCTAGGAGGTTATTATAGCCTGACACAAAAAATTGCAATTCAGATGAAAAAACAAAAATTTGGTTCAATAATAAATTTCAGTTCTATTTACGGCTCAGTTGCTCCAACGTTTTCGATTTATGAAGGAACAAAGATGACCTCTCCCCCAGCCTATCCACTTATTAAAGGTGGGGTTAATATGATGACAAAATATTTTGCCTCATATTTTGGAAAGTACAATGTAAGAGTTAATTGTATTAGTCCCGGTGGCGTTTACAGAAACGAAAATCCAAAGTTTGTCAAGAATTATAATAGACTCACACCCTTAGGTAGGATGGCTAATCCGGATGATCTAGTAATGCCAACTTTATTTTTAGCGTCAGAAGGATCAAAATATATAACCGGACACAATTTATTAGTTGACGGTGGTTGGACAATTCATTAATTAATATATGAAATTAAGCGATTATATTGTTAAATTTCTAGAAGATTATGGGACAAAAGTTGTTTTTATGATTTCCGGTGGCTTAGCGATGCATTTAAATGATTCTTTTGGAAAAAGCAAAAAAATTACTTACTACTGTAATTTTCACGAACAGGCCTCCGCAATTGCTGCCGAGGGATATTCAAAAGTAACCGGAAAACTGGGTGTATGTGTAGTAACGGCAGGTCCCGGAGCAAGCAATACTATGACCGGAGTTGTAGGCCAATGGCAGGATTCTGTTCCTACTTTATATATTTCTGGTCAAGTACGTACAGAAATTTCTTCAGAAGGAACAAACCTTAGACAATTAGGCGAACAAGAACTAAATATAATTCCTATAGTCTCCTCAATTACAAAATATGCTGTAAAAATAAAAGATCCAAATACAATACGATATCACTTGGAAAAAGCCATTTATCTTGCTACATCAGGTAGGCCAGGGCCGGTGTGGATTGAAGTCCCTTTAGATATTCAAGCAGCTCAAATAGATGAGAAGAAATTAAAAAAATTTAATAGGCCTAATTTAGATACAACAAAAAATAAAAGTTTATTAAAAAAAAGTGTATTAGAAACTTTAAAACTATTAGAAAAATCCAAAAGACCGGTAATTTTGGCAGGTAGCGGGATACGGATCGCAGGTGCGTATAAAGAATTTTTTAAAGTTATTGATCTTTTGGGTATCCCGGTCTTAACTGCATCGTGTGCAAATGATCTGATGTATACAGATTACAAACTTTATTTTGGAAATCCGGGTCTTATTGGAGATCGTGCTGCAAATTTTGTTATTCAAAATTCAGATTTAGTACTTGGGATCGGTTCAAGATTCAATTTTAAAACAATCAGTTTTGATTATAAGGACTTTGCAAGGGAAGCTAAAATTATCGTTGTTGATATTGATAAAGAAGAATTAAATAAAAAAACTATCAAACCCAATTTAAAAATTGAAGCAGATGCTAAAGATTTTATCCAAGAACTTATTATTCAAGCAAAAAATCAAAAATTACCAAAATTCGATTGGTGGTTAAATCGTTGTCGAGAATGGGTAAAAAAATTTCCAAAACTTCTTGACGAATATAAAAAAGACAGCAATAAATATGTCAATCCTTATTTTTTCATGCACACACTTTCTAAATCTTTTAAAGAAAAAGATATTGTTATTAGCTGTAATGGTATTACTGCCCTGACAACATTTTTGATGGCTAATCTCAAAAAAAATCAACGTCTTATTGCAAATATTGGATGCGGTGGTTTGGGCTACGATCTTCCCGCAGCAATTGGAGCATGTATCGGCAATAATAAAAAAATGGTTACCTTAACTGTTGGAGACGGGTCGATACAATTTAATATCCAGGAGTTACAAACAATTATTACCTACAAACTGCCGATAAAAATATTTGTTTATGACAATAAAGGATATTTGTCAATCAAAAATACTCAAAAAGGTTTTTTTGGAGGAAACTTTGTTGCTTCGGATAATCGAACCGGTGTAATTTGTCCTGACATGGAAAAAATTGCAAAAGCGTACGGGATTCCAGCAATAAAAATAAATAATCATAACGATTTAAAATCAAAGATAGAAAAAGTTTATGATATCGAAGGGCCTGTCATATGTATATTAAATATGGCAGAGTTTACTGAAATAATTCCAAAAACCGGATCAGTAGCGTTACCAGGAGGTAGAATGATATCAAGACCAATGGAAGACATGTATCCATATTTGACCGAAAAAGAATTAAAGGAAAATATGATCGTTAAGCCAATTCCCTATAAGTAATTATATATATGCCTGGTATAAAGAAAATTTTAGTAACGGGGTCGACTGGATTTATTGGCAAAAACTTAACTGAACAACTTCAATTAAGTTATGATATTTCTTCTCCTACAAGTAAACAGTTAAATCTTCTTGACGAAAATCAGGTCAAAAAATATTTATTAAAGAATAAATTTGATATTGTTTTACATTGCGCAACTCACAACGGTACAAAAGTATCAAATAAAGATTTATCTCTCGTATTCAAAAATAATTTAAAGATGTTCTTTAATTTAGCCCGATGCAACAGTTTATATAAAAGAATGTTTTATTTTGGGTCTGGTGCGGAATATGATTCAAGAAATTATATTCCCAAAATGAAAGAAGGCTATTTTGATACCTACGTACCTGTTGATAATTATGGCTTTTCAAAATACATAATGGCTAAATACATCAAAAACATTCCTAATATTTATGACCTAAGATTATTTGGAGTCTATGGAAAATATGAAGATTGGCGAATCAGGTTTATTTCCCAAAGTATTTACCAAGTTATTAGTAATAAAGATATCATCATTAATCAAAATGTTTTTTTTGATTATTTATATATCGATGATCTAGTAAAAATTATCAAATTATTAATTGAAAAAAAGACGATTCCACCCCAGTATATTAATGTCTGTACAGGAAAAACCATTGACTTAATTTCGCTGGCAAAAATAGTGATTGATATTTCAGGCAAAAAACTAAAGATAAAAATTAAAGAAAAAGGGTTAAAAAAAGAATATAGCGGGAACAATAATAAGCTATTAAAAGCAATTGGTAGTTTTAAATTTATACAGATAGAACAATCTATAGCAGAACTATAT
Organism: Patescibacteria group bacterium; assembly: GCA_038061735.1. GTDB lineage: Bacteria > Patescibacteriota > Microgenomatia > UBA1406 > GWC2-37-13 > GWC2-37-13. The sequence continues at coordinate 5,948 of JBBTYO010000009.1, read as the reverse complement.
AATTGGTATAAAATAATAAAGTATGAATAATAATAAAAACATGCTTAGAGAGTTAAACCAATTATTATCTAAATCCTCTAATTATTACAAACAGTTAGTAATAAAAAATAACTTGAAATTTGATTTCAAAAAGCCTGTTATTTTATTTGGCGCAGCAAAGTTGGGCAATGTTTTCACTCGTTTTTTTAAAAAAAAAGGGACTAAAATTTTAGCATTTTCAGACAATAATAAGCAGATTATAGAAAATATAATAGATGGAATAAAGATTGTTAATAAAAATGAAATAAAAAAATTATACGGAAAAGATATTCAAATAGTTGCCACTTCCCTACTCTATTTAGAAATATTGACAGACTTGAAGAAATTAGGTTTTAATAGGATTTTTGAACCAATGTATTTTTCCACATTATATTCAAAAGATTTTGATGTTTTAATTTGGAAAAATGATATTAAGTTAATCATCAATAATAAAAAACAAATTAATTTGGCTTTTGATTATTTATCGGATGATAAATCTCGTCGAATATTTTTTAATATTATTAAATACAGACTTCTTTTAAACAAGAATTCGTTTAAAAATATAAAAGACTTTGAATCAGAATATTTTGACAAAAAGATTATTCACCTAGGTGATAGCGAAGTGTTTCTTGATGGTGGCGCCTATGATGGTGATACTACAAAATTAATTATCAAAGAATCAAAAAATCGGTTTAAAAACATATTTGCATTTGAGCCGGACAGTAAAAATTACAAAAAAATAAATAATTATATCAAGCTATTAAAAGATCCCAGAATAAAAATATTTAGGCTAGGGTTAGGAGATAAAAATAATATCCTTAGTTTTACAAACGAGGGAAATTTACAATCAAAAGTTGTCGAATACGGTGAAACTCAAATAAAAATTGTTCCAATAGATAAATTTATCAACGAACATATTACTTATATTAAATTGGATATAGAAGGTTTTGAAAAAAAAGCATTAATTGGGGCAAAAAAGACTATAAAAAAATATAAGCCAAAACTTGTCATATGTTCTTATCATAACCTGAATGACATATGGGAATTACCTATGCTAATAAAAAAATTGCGGCCGGATTATAAAATATTTTTACGGCATTATTCAGATTTTCTAATGGATACAATTTGTTATGCCACCTGATATTTATGAATAAAGACAGAGCTTGTCCAATTTGTTTACACGGTAAAAGCGAATTATTATACACTCAGAAATTTGCCGAACATTTTGAACACAAAATTGTTTTGTGTAATTTTTGTGGTTTTGTTTACGTAAGCAACACACCTTCTCAAAAATATTATGACGAATATTATAAAAATCAATCAAAATATGAAGGTACTCGGGTTCATGAAATGCACGATAAATTTACTTACAAAACATTTAAATATATTTTAAAAAAATTTATAGCAAAAGAAGCTAGCATATTAGAAGTGGGTTGTTCTACCGGAAAACTGCTTAATTTTATTAAAAATAAGGGGTACAAAAATTTAATGGGAATTGAACCGGCTCCGGAATGTAAGATAATTGCAAAAAAGCAATATAAAATTACAGTTTTAACATCAACTTTGGATAATTTTGAAACCAAAAAAAAATACGATTTTATAATATTCTCAGCCGTATTAGAGCATTTAGTTGACATAAGAAATACCGTTATAAAAGCACATTCTTTATTAAACGAAAACGGCATAATTTACATCTGCGTGCCCGATGCCGGACAGTTTTATAAAAATTTTAATGAGCCGTTTGGTGAATTTTCTACAGAACACATTAATTTTTTTACAGAGAAGTCCCTAAATCAATTAATGGGTAATTATGACAAAATTTTTATAAAAAGTGATAGTAAAGCAATTGTTTCTCTATGGAAAAAAAATAGTCAAGAAGAAAATGGAGTAAATAAATACATATATTCGTCTCAAATAAAAATGAAAAATATTATAAAAACTATTGAATTATTGCCAAAAAATACTATTATTTGGGGAGTAGGAGCATTGACTCAGAGACTTTTAAAAACAACCAATATAAGAAATAAAATATTTAAATTTATTGATAGTAATAAGAATCTAATTGGAAAAAAAATTGAGGGAATTGATATACTATCACCTGGTGAATTAATAAAATACGATAATCCTATTTTAGTTTCTTCATTTGGTTTTAAAGAGGAAATTATCGAAGAAATAAAAAAAAGAAAATTAAAAAATAAAATTATATTTTTTAAATAATATGAAGAAGAAAATTTCAATTGTAGTTCCTTGTTTTAATGAGGAAGCAAACATAGAAACAACGTATAAAAAAATAGAGTTAATTTTAAAAAAACTTCTGTCTTATGATTTTGAATATATCATTGTTGATAATGGCAGTACAGATAAAACTAAAGAAATAATCAAAAGACTGATAAAAAGAGACAAAAGAATCAAAGGAATATTTTTATCAAGGAATTTTGGACCAGAAGCTTCCGCTGCAGCATGTTATAAATTTGCGATAGGTGATGCCGTTATCGCTTTACCTGCCGATTTACAAGATCCTCCTGAATTAATATTAAAATTTGTTAAAAAGTGGGAACAGGGTTATGATGTTGTAATAGGCATATATAATAAAACTGAAGATGATTTATTCACTAAATTTTTAAGAAAGTTTTTTTATTTTTTCTTTAAAAAAATTTCAAATATTGATGTTCCAGTTAACGCTTCGGGAGTAGGATTATTAGATAGGAAAGTTGTTGATGCTTTAAATTCACTACCCGAAAAATACCGTTTTTTCCGCGGTCTTCGTGCTTGGATCGGCTTTAAAACTGCAACAGTGAATTATGAAAGGAGAAAACGGCAGAGAGGAGTCAGTTCTTATAATCTTATCAACTACTTTAAACATGCCGAAAGAGGAATATTTGGCTTTTCTTACCTCATCATGGATATGATGTTTTATTTTGGAATGGGTATCTCTTTAATATCTCTTTTATTCTTAGTAGTGAAATTCTCTTTATATAGTTTAATAATTTTTATCGGATCAATTCTATTATTGTCTATAAGTATCATCGGCAAATATATACAGGTGATCGTTGAAGAAACTAAAGACAGACCGATGTATATTGTGGAAGAAACGGTCAACTATAAAAAATAAGTAAATAAAAAAATGAGTAAATTTATTCTCGGAAAAACATACGTACCTGTTTCCGGAAAAGTCTTTGATCACGAGGAAATTAATAATGCCATAAAAGTGGCTCGGACAGGATGGTGGACGGAGGGAGAATTTACAAAACAATTTGAAAAAGACTTTTCCAAATTTACAGGTGTTAGATATGTTTCTTTAGTTAATTCTGGGTCGTCTGCAAATTTAGTAGCTCTCGCCTCTCTTACTTCTTCAATCTTTGGAGATCGAAGATTAAAGCCGGGTGATGAATTTATCACGACGGCCGTCGCCTTTCCAACCACCGTTAACCCGGGGATCCAATATAGTTTGACGCCAATATTTGTTGACTGTGTTTTAGAAAATTTAAATATCGATATTTCCAAGATCGAAAAAGCCATTACCAAAAAAACTAAGTTAATAATGGTTGCCCACACGCTAGGAATCCCCTACGACCTTGACAAAATTGTTAAATTAGCAAAAAAATATAATCTCTGGGTAATTGAAGATTGTTGCGATGCGCTGGGTTCAAGATACGATGGAAAATTAGTCGGAACTCTTGGCGATATTGCGACCTACAGTTTTTATCCGGCTCACCAAATCACCATGGGCGAAGGTGGAGCCGTTGTTACTAATAATTCTTTAATTCATAAATCAATCCGTCAGTTTCGAGATTGGGGGAGAGACTGTTGGTGTGATACCGGTCGTGACAATACTTGCAGAAAAAGATTTGGATGGAAATTAGGAGAACTTCCTCGAGGTTATGATCATAAGTATATTTACTCTCAGATAGGTTATAACTTAAAGTCAACTGACTTTCAGGCGGCAATTGGAGTAGCCCAACTAAAGAAACTTCCCTTTTTCATCATAAAAAGAAAAGAAAATTATAAAACCCTCTATAAATTGTTCAAAAAATATGAGAAATATTTTATTCTGATGAAAATAACGAAAAAAGAAGACCCCTGTTGGTTTGGGTTTCCGGCAATTGTGAAACCTGATGCTCCTTTTACCAGAAATGAATTTACCGAATATTTGGAAAAAAATAAAATTGGCACCCGTAATATTTTTTCCGGTAATCTTCTCCGCCATCCCGCCTATTTGAATTTAAAGTATCGTACGGCGGGAAAAATCATCAATGCTGATGTAGTTATGCATGATGCTTTTTGGTTAGGAGTTTATCCGGGGATTAATAAAGAGATGATGGAGTATGTGAAGAAAATAATTGAGTCATTTTTAAAAATTCAGTAGTGGAACGATTCATTAAATCACACCACTACTTTTGTACTCTTTTAAACAAATACAGATTATAAACTTTATTCAACTTCCAACTTTTTATCAGTTTATTGGGCACGAAGGTATTAAGTTCATAAGCCGGGTCTTTGAAAACATCTGCATTTTTGCTGATCACATACAGATAATCATTATGATAATAATCTTCATAGTTCATCTTCACTCCATCTTTTTTAAGGTGAAATTTAATTACCATGGAGAGGTTGTCATAGATATGATTGACAATATTAAAGTTTTTAACGTTTTGTGTTTTTATTATTTCATAAGTTTTTTTCTCCATCAAATAATTCCAATCGGGAGACATTCCGAAACCATGTAAAGGCTTTGGCAGGTAAATAAAAGCATCAAAAATAATTAAAATTATTGCAACGGCTATTATTAAAAAATATGAAATATATTTTTTAAAATAAATACTAACCAAGGCAAAAGTTAAAATGCTAATAGATAAATATCGATGAGGAAGAATTTGAAAGGGAGTCCCGCTATGAGGTTTAGAACTAAATAAATAATCTCTAATGACATGTAAATTATAAAATTGATTTTTTAGCTCAAATAAAATCATCGGAGAAAAACCGACGCAAAATCCCCCAACCATAATTAAGAGTGGTTTTGTCATCCCCGCGGAGGCGGGGATCCAGTGCTTTAAACAGTAATATACAAATAAAATTATTAAAACGATGGCAATCTGATAATGGAACTGCATAAGAATTCCGGTATATGCAAATATAAAAAATAAATAGATATTTTTAGGCTTCACTTTATATATCCCCATAAGATATATCAGGATAGTTGAAAGTGGTATAAGGAAACTTGGCCCAAAAAAGAAACGGGTATAATCAATAAACATAGGTAATAATGTGTAAAGGATTACCATAAGAAGGGCCGCTTTTTGGTTGGCTAATTTTTTCATCCCGCTATATAACGGGATTATGCCAAATGATGAAAAAATCATAAATATGTACGATGATACGATTGGATCAAATTTTCCGGGGACGGCAAAGATAAGAGTAAAATAATAAAGAATACTACCCTGTAATAGTAATTTATTATCTGCAGATATCGAGCTGCCGGGGCCAACGAGCGTGATTTCTTTGTTTTTCCACATTTCAAGAATACGAGTAAACCCATTACCCTGATCAAAGGAAAAGTTAAGAGCGGGAACAAAATGAAGAGATCGGATAGCAATAAAAAGAATTATCAGTAAAATAAAAACTAAAAACTTATTTTGAAATATTTTCTTCATAAATATCTTAATAATATATTATAATTACCTCAAATAATATGTCCAGAAAATCTTTCATAAAAAAATTACCTGACTATACTCTTCGTGAACGAGCAACAATTATTACCCAAACACCGATGAGAATAACCTTAGCGGGCGGAGGGACAGACGTACTCTGGTATAGCAAATTACGAGGCGGGGCGTGGATCAGTAGTTCAATTGATAAATATGTTTTTGTTTTTTTAAATAAGACCGAAGATTCTAAATTAATAAAAGCTTCTCACGGATTTGAAGCAACCA
>JBBTYO010000008.1:0-19641 GCA_038061735.1 Patescibacteria group bacterium | reverse complement strand
CGATTGTAATAGCTTTGTTATGGTCAGCATTTGGTAGAAACTATGGAACATGGACGGGCAATTATTGTGTGGGGGAACCTTGTCAGTCGTCATCGCTAGAGTTAGGATATACAGGGAGACTTAGAAGAAAGGATGCTTCGTGTCCACCAGAGATAGTGGTTCAAACAAGTGTAAGTTATGTTGGTGGGATATTTTTCCCAACAGAAAGAAAAGATTTTCTTAGGGAAGGAACGTGTACCGTAGTAGTTAAACCTCCAAGATAGAATTCTATTATAAGAGTATTTTATGAGCTATTTAAAATCACTGGCGAAGATTAAAACAAGATCAGAGGCTTCTTTGTCATCGAGGACTGTGATTTTAGGAGAAGTCACATAGTCTTTTAAATCACTTTTCATCATTTCAGCCAATTGTTTTTTATCACTTTTGACTTGAATTTCGGTAATCGTGTAATCAAAGTTTTCAGCGTTATCAGTTAGGATTTCCACATAACCTTTTTTTCTAAGAATTTCTTTTATTTCGGTAGCTTTTCCCTTAACTCCAGAACCATTTAAGATTTTTATCTTAATATCTTCCTTTTTAAAATTAGGTGTTGGAGTGGGGGACGGAGGAGCCTTGGTTGGCGTTATAGTAACAATATTTTTTTTAGCTATAAAGTTTGGTAATTTAAAATTACCTCCAAATTTGGAAATTAAGACAAAAAGTAAAAATGAAATAACAAAAGAACCAATAAAAAGCAAAACTTCTTTTTTTGGCATCTTGATTTTTGGCAAAGAAATTTTGCTTTTGTTTGAATAAGCTCCATTTTTCAAAAGAGAAAAGCTTTTATTCTCTTCAGATAATATGAAAGCGCCAAAACAAACATCGTATGTTAAGATTGGAAAAGCCTTTCCGTCTTTGGGAACAAGCATTTTTAAATAACTTTCATAAAAAGTTGGCACAATTCGCTTTAGAGGATTAGTCCAAACCCCGACTGATTTAGTAAAAGTATCCTGACGGATTGTATCAGACTTTTCCCCGGAGATAATAATCCGATTGACCTTTTTTTTATCTGTGGTAATTTCACCAATCTTTGTCTTTAGAACATCGGCGATCTTTTCTTCTTCAGAATATTTTATTGATATTTTTTTATCATCAATCAATCCACAAGAATCAAACAAGTATCCGCTTAAAATATCCGGTCCCAATTCAGCGTATAAAATTGTTTCTTTCTTTTCTTTTCGTAACGTTTTTTCAAATAATTTAAAATATGACATCGTGTCTGGAATAATGGATATTAATTTAAAATCAATTAAAGTAAGAGCTTGCTTAATACTGAGGAGAGTTTCTTGATTAATTCCAAAATAAGTGACAACTTTCTCGCTTTCCGATTCCTGAACAAAATAATCGCTAGCTAGATCGGTATTGTCAACAGGCAAAATTGAGCGGGCTTTATCAGAAATAAAAGAATTGAGTGCCGATGCAGCGATATCAGAAGGAACTGTTGTGCGGAAGAAGCTAAAAAATTCCTGAGGAAGAATAAGGCTAATTTGATTGTCAGCAACTGGCTTATTGGACGAAGTGATCACTTCTTTGATAGCTGAGGCTAACAAATCAACATTTATTATTTTTCCTTTATCAATAAGGTCTGATTCATAAGTTTTTTGGTTATAAAGAGTTTCTTGTTGACCTAGAAGAGTTTTTTTAAGATAAAGCAACTTAATAGTGTTTTTGTCTAGATAGAGATAAATCATATATAAATACAATATAAAAGATTAGATATTAAATATCAAACATAAATTTCCTCTTGACAACGCGTGTATACATTGTATATACTGAAAACATATGAACACAACAGTAATCAATATCCGTACTCAACCGGATGTAAAAAAAGCGGCTCAGCAGGTAGCTGAGGATCTAGGAATGAATCTAAGCGTGCTAATTAATGGATTTTTAAAGAATTTAATTAAAACAAAGACTATCAATCTTGTAGATTCTGAAGAACCATCTCAATATTTAATTGATTCAATTAAAGAAGCAGAAGAAGATGTCAAAGCCGGTAGGGTTTCTCCATTATTTGAAAATGCAGATGAGGCTATTGATTGGTTGAATAATACTGATAAAAAATATGAATATCAGATTCGGAAAAAAATTCGCTAAACAATATTCTAAATGTCCAGTTAAAATTAAGAAGGCGTTAAGTCTTCGTCTGGAGATATTTAAAAAAAATCCTTTTCATCCGATTCTTAACAATCATTCATTAATTGGTCGTTATTTACAAAACCGAAGCATTAATATCACGGGCGACTGGCGAGCAATATATTCAGAAGTAATTGAAAATAAAGAAAAAGTCGCTATTTTTCTCGCCCTCGGAACTCATAGTCAGTTGTATAAATGAAAATATTAAACTCTACTCTATTTATATATGTTTCAATATATTGATATATTAAAACATTCGTAATTTATTAATAGACGGCCGTCTGGAAGATAAATTAATGAAGTAATTTGACAAACTCATCTACAGATAGATTTATCTCATTTAATATTTTTCTTGTTAAACCTCGCCCGATGTCTTTATTGTGAATAGGAATAACAGTTGCCTTATTATCACTTTTTCTATAAAAAAATTTATGACTACCTCTTTGTCTTACTTCAATAAACCCTAATCTGTTAAGGATTTTGATAAATTTAGAGGGCCTTATGATTGGAAGTTTTGGCATTTTAAATCAAAAAGCAAATCTAATAGGCAAGTCAACAACACCGATAAAGTTTTGTTTTGATTGCTCATTAGGAAAAACAATTCTTTCAGCATAGGACGGATTGTTTTTTGCCTCATCGAGACAAAGTTCTAATGCTTCTTTGATATTTTTTAGAGCTTCTTCATAGCTTTTTCCCTGAGAATAACAACCGGGTACAGAAGGAACAGAAACAATAAAGTTTTTATTCTCATCTTGTTCGATAATAATCTTGAAGTTGAATACTTTTGTCATATGAAGGTATTATACTATTTATTTTTAAACTTTTGTCATCCCCTTGAAGAAGGGGATCCAGCCTATAATCACTTTATAAAAAACAATAATGAATATTTAGTCTGGATTCCCGCCTCCGCGGGAATGACATCGACGGTCGTCTTGAAGATAAACGTCTACCCATAACTATGGAAGAGACGATTATTTGAAATAAACCAAAACGAAGTTTTTAATTATATTTAAATTATTTAATTTTTTATCACGCATAAAATATTTAACATCAATTTTATAATTAGTGCCTTTTTTTGTGTATGAAAAAATTTGACAAGAACCTGGAGGTCGACATCCACTCGCATTTACTTTAGTAGCTTTATTCATTCCTAATTCGACCTTGTCATTACCACTAAAATATTTAGTTGGAGCCCCCCTTAAGAAGTGTTTGTAGAAAATATAGTTGATTAACTTCAAGTAAAGGGAAATTTTTGCCGCTTATTCCATCAAATACTAACTCTCCATTTTTATAACCCGACCCTGTTTCACTTTCTATTTTTGTAGTTTTGTAAATTTTAAAATAGGCGAAAGGTGCACTTTTATTATCTGATGAAATTGTTCTTGAAGTCTCCGCCGCTTTACTGTTAATTGAATAATTATTTGTCACCGATAGTCTTCCAAAAACAAAAGAAGCAGTAATTACTAACATCATTAAGGCAATAACCAAGTGAGTTTTTTTTATACAAAACCTATTTTCCATATCATTTTTTTAAATTAGCCCGAGCAAGAGTTGCTTGTGCCATTGTAGCCACTGCTATTGTTTGTCTATTTTTAGCTATACTTGCTTTTGGTACTTTTTGAGCCTCTGCGATGCTTGATTCAATTGCATTAACAACAATTGATGGATCGTTTATATCATCTAACACAAAACCACCATAACCTGGTCCTACATAAACGCCATCTTTTCCACCTGCTTTGCCGTACATAGGTAAAGTATTATGTTCTTTTGCGACACTTTCCACCTCTGTTATTCTATGTCTTAAAAAAGATTTTTTATTTTCAATATCAGAAGTTGCTACATTACTAGCTATATTACCTTTAAATCCGTCTACAGTGGCAAAAACAAGACCTATGTCTTGTGTTCCATCACTATTGTTCACAATAATTACCGGTTCATTAAAAACCGTAAATCTTCCTTTTGCTCCTTTTTCTCCATAAACGCGAGCAAACTGGCCTGATTGCCCAATGTTTTTTTCTACCTGATCAATTAACTTATCCATTTCTGCTTTACTAGTTTTTTCTGTAGCTCGTAAAGTTGGCATTACTTTTTCAGCACTTTGTAAGGCGCCTTGTGGTGTAGCCTCTCTAACAACAGTATTAACCATAATCTAACATTAATAATGAATAATAAATTGATATTACTTCTTCTTCTTCTTGTCAAGCCTTTTGCTACGCTTCGTGATAAAATAATGGAGCAATGGAAAACCAAATTGAGGAAATAAAAAGGAAAGTTGACATAGTCGAGTTTATTGGTAACTTTATTACTTTAAAAAAGGCCGGACGAAACTTCAAAGCAATCTGCCCGTTTCATCAAGAAAAAAGCCCCTCGTTTGTTGTCTCTCCTGATCGTGGCATCTGGCACTGCTTTGGTGCTTGCGGGGAAGGCGGAGACGCAATAAAGTTTTTAATGAAATGGGAAAATATTACTTTTATTGAAGCTTTAAAAGAGTTAGCTAAAAAGACTGGAGTCAAACTGACATTAAATAAAATTAGTTTTGAAGATAAAATCTGGCAGAAAAAAGAAAGATTTATAGGAATGAATCAACTGGCCAGTGAGTTTTTTCACTATGTTCTAAACAAAACCGATTATGGAAAAAAAGCCAATGAATATTTAAAATCAAGACTCCTCAATCAAATAATTATTGATAAATTTGAACTTGGTTATTCACCGTCTTCCTGGGATTCGCTAAAATTATTTTTAAAGAAAAAAAAATACGAAGAGGAAGAGATGTCAGAAAACGGATTATTAGTTAAGAGCGAAAGAGGTAGTTATTATGACAGGTTTCGTGGTCGCTTAATGTTTCCATTAAAAGACAGTCGGAATAATGTTCTTGGTTTTTCCGGAAGAATTTTAGATGGTGATACAAAAGAAGCTAAGTATGTCAATACTCCAGAAACGCCAATTTATCATAAAAGAGAATGCCTTTTTGGGATTAATTTGGCTCTTGAAGAAATAAAAAAACAGAAGAACGTTTTTATCGTTGAGGGCGAGCTTGATATGATTATGCCTTTCCAACATGGATACTCAAATTTTGTCGCCGTCAAAGGGACGGCTTTAACAAATGAACAGTTAAAATTACTTAAACGATATACCGATAAAATAACCCTGATGATGGATGCAGATGTGGCCGGTATTGAATCAATTAAACGGGGAATTGATGAGGCGGAAAAGTTTGATTTTGAAATAAGAGTCGTGACGATTGATTTTGCCAAAGATCCCGACGAAGCTCTTAAAAAAGACCCGGATAAATTTAAAAAAATAATTTCTAAACCGATTCCAATCTATGATTTTTTGATTGAAACAGCTCAAAAGAGAAATCCTGAGGAATCAGCTTTTGCCAAAAAAAAGATTGGTGAAGAAGTAATCCCAATGATTGAGAAAATTACCAATCCAATTGTACGAACTTTTTATATCAAAAAACTGGCTGGAATTCTTGAAGTTTCTGAAAATACTGTTGAAAATTTAGTGATCCAATTAAAAAGAAAAAAGAATCAATTATTACATAATAAAATTAAATACAATAAACTAGTTGAAGATAGTCGGGAATTAACGATTGATAAATATGTTTTAAGTGTGGTTTTTCAAAGCGCAGATCCAAATAAAATTTATCATAATGTTTTTGAAGTTTTAAAACCAGAATATTTTTTGCATCCTTCATTTGAAAAGATCTATCACTTATTTTTTGAGGAAATAAAAAAAAATGGTGAAGTAAACATTAATAATTTTGGTAAAAAACTTCCTGACGAGCTTCGACCGATATTTGATGAAATATTTTTGTTTGCATCTATCGATCATAATCTATCAAATGAAAGTTTGGATAGGTTAATCAATGAAATAAAAAGATACTCTTTTAAAAGAGAAATAAAAAGAATTCTTTCCGAAGAAGAGAACTTGGAAAATAAAAAACAATTAAAGAAAATCTTTGAAAATTTAAAAGAGGTAGAAAAAAAGCTAATTTCTTTATAGAATAGGAGAATCTATGATAAAACACCACTTACCAAGATCGTTAAAAGAATTGATTAGCCAAGGAGAAAATGACGGGTTTTTGGTTCAGGACGATATCTTATTAGTCCTTCCCAACCCGGAAAAACACATTAAAGAGATCGATAGCTTCTTTGATGAAGCCTTAAAAAAGGGTATAGATATATTTGAAACAATTTCAACTCGTGAAGAAAGCGATTCACAAAAGACAGTTGAGGAAATTGAAAAAGAACTGGAGCATTTAGTAGTTTTAAAACACGGTGAGTCACTAGATCCGATAAAAATGTATTTAAAGGAAATTGGAAAAACTCCATTACTGAAATTTGCCGATGAAATTGATCTAGCAAAAAAATATGAAAAAGGTGACAAAGAAGCCAAAGATAAATTGACTAAAGCAAATCTTCGTTTAGTGGTTTCAATTGCTAAAAAATATTTAGGCAGACGATTATCGTTCTTGGATTTGATTCAAGAGGGTAATAAAGGACTAATACGGGGAGTAGAAAAGTATGATTGGCGACGGGGATATAAATTCTCTACATACGCTACTTGGTGGATCAGGCAAGCGATTACAAGAGCGATCGCTGATCAGTCGCGAACGATAAGAATTCCCGTCCATATGGTTGATCATATTAACCGATTTTATAAAACTCAAAGACGCTTAACTCAGAAACTGGGTCGAGAACCAACCGTTAAAGAAACGGCAAAAGAAATGCTTATGACGGTTCCGGAGATTGAAAATTTAATGAAGATCTCCCAACAACCGAGATCATTATCGACTCCGGTTGGAGACGATAAAGAAGCTACTCTTGAACAATTTGTTGCGGACACTAATCAACCGTCCCTTTATGATAAAGTTTCCCGGGAGCTACTAAAGGATGCTTTAAATAAAGTGTTAGAGACCTTATCTCCAAGAGAAAAAAAAGTATTAATGATGAGGTTTGGACTGGAAGATGGAAAACCAAAAACTTTGGAGGAAGTTGGAAAAGAGTTTAAAGTAACCCGAGAAAGAATTCGTCAAATTGAAGCCAAAGCCATCCGTAAACTCAAACACCCAACCAGAGCGAGAAAATTAAAAGATTTTTTAGAGTAAGAAAAATAATCTATCCCAAACCTTTCTTTTGTTGCCCTTTAGTCCACTCTACATCGATTTCAAAGTCGCTTTCCAAACGATCTCCTTTCCTTTTTCTTATTTCAATTTCCTCATTTTTCTCAGGTTTCACTCTCTCCGTAACTGTTGGTGTAACGGGTGGTCGTCTCTCCGTAACTGTTGGTGTAACGGGTGGTGTAACTGATTGTGGTAAAGTTTCTGTCATATTTAAAATTTATTCTACTACTACTACTACTACTACTTGTCAAGCGAATTTTGGCAACGAAATTTGATTGACAAAAAAATATTGAATGGTATTATAAAATCATGATAACTGATAAGGATGTCAAAAAACTAAAAGAAGTCTTCATTACTAAAGATGACGCTAGTGCGTTTGCAACGAAAGAAGATTTGGGAAAGACCAATAAAAACGTCGAAACTTTGAATAAAAACGTCGAAGCTTTAAACAAAAGTGTTGGCAGTTTAGCTGAAGACATTATCACCGTAATAGAGATGGTAGGTGAAACAAATCAAAACTTAAAAGAAATGAGTCAAAAACTCGATAAAAAATTTACCGAACATGACGATCTTTTGGAACATCATGAAAGACAGATAGATAGACTTAATGATAAAGTCTTTCCAACTGCTTAAAAGTATCTCTCTTGATTTATTTTTTCAAAAAGTGTAAATTTCATACTAATGAAAGATAAAAAAGTTACTCCAACACAAAAGGCTTTGAATTTGTGGGCAGTGATTCTTATTGGATGGAGCATTTATCGAACTTATTTTAAACTTCCTGAATGGTTTGATGAATTTATCGCCAAGCCACTAGTTTTTGTTTTACCAGTTTTAGTCTATATTAGGGCGATCGAAAAAAAAGAAATTTTTTCAAGTTTGTTTATCAATAAAAACTTTAAAAACTTTGTAAAAGAATTTTTTATTAGTTTTGGGATCGGTCTAATCCTTTTATTAACTGCCTTGCTTTCCGTTTATTTAAGATTCAAAAAAGTTGGTCTATTTGGTCATTTTCCCAGTTTCAATCAACTTGGATTGATAGTGATAACTGCCTTGGCAACCGGAATTACCGAAGAAATTCTTTCCCGAGGTTTTATACTAAAGCGACTTTATGAAGAATCAAAGAACGCTTATTCTTCAACTTTTTTTGCCAGCATTCTTTTCTTTTTTCTCCATGTTCCGATTCTTTTTGCCAATAATAGAATTAATGGTAGTATGCTTTTAATGTTTATGGTAACAGATTTGCTTTTGAGTATGGTCAACGGATTGATAATGATTCAAAGAAAAAGTTTAACTGTGCCAATTTTGATTCATGCTTTTTATAATGTTGTTGTTGCACTTTCTTTTATATAAAAGATTTCTTCAGTTCCAATTTTTATTTTTTTTGTATTTAATTTTTCCACTTCAGAAAAGTCGTCAGGAAAACCAACAATAACGGAATTTTTAATATTTTTGTCATTAGGTAAATTGAAAATATATTTATCAAATTTTTCTACCTGACCAAATCCATATTCATCTGGAGAGGATAAAGATGACTCCTTTTGATATTTGTCAGGTGAGTATTGAAGATAAAAAAGTAAGAAAATATATGGTTGGCCATTTTTTTTAGTGATATAAAATTTATCATAACGATTATAGTTAGTTTTAATATAATTGGCTAATTCCTTATATCCAGCTTGCCATCCTCGAAGAACTATAGCTCTTTTTGGATAATGGTTAAAATAAAAATCCCAAGAATAAAAAGAAAGTATTAAGTAGGAAGTAGTAAGTATTAAGTATAAGAAAATGCTTTTTTTATGTAATAAATTTATTACGCCGTAAGCAGAAATTATAAAAATTGGAATAAAAATAAAAATCGAACGGGTAATCGACTCACTATTCCAAGATAACGAAGCAGAAAGAGGTGAAAATAGAAGCATCAATAAAATTAAATACCGCAATTTTTCTTTGTTTTTAAATAAATAATAAAGCCCAATAAAGATAAAAATATATTCGAAAGCTGTTATTGGAGATATCCCCGGAAATCCAAAACGGGGGTTTTCATCACCGTTAATAACTAAAAATTGTGGAGAAAAATATTTTAGGTATTCAAACGATAAATCTTTTAGTCCAACCGTTAATTTATTATAAACTAAACGACTTCCACCTTCAGACCTCAGTTCATTTATTTTTAAAGAGAAACCAAGATTATTAAAAAATAATAAATTTTTAATACGAGTTGGTTTATAGACGATATCAGTAATTCCAAAAAGAAAGATTGCTGACATAAAAACTACCAGAGACCATTTAGGTAGATTTTTTTTGAATACAAAGTATAAAAATAAAAGGAAATAAAATCCAGCCCAAAGACGGGAGAAATGATAACCGAAAAGAGAGATAAAAACGCAAAGATCAAAAATCAAAAAATTAACAACGCTTTGTTTATTAAAAAATTTAAGAAATAAATAAAAAGACAAAGTAAGAAAAAATACGGTTATGTATCCTTCATGAGCCTGGTGTCCAAGCAGTTGAAGTCCGGGGGCAAAGGTCGAAAAAAATGCCGCCAATAAAGAAACGTTTTTTTTATTAAATAATTCTTGAGTCAATAAGAAAATAATTAAAGGAAATAATAGGACAAAAGGGAGATTGACCATTCTAATTCCTGTTTCTGTTAGCCCAAATATTTTAATAAACGGAATAGCTAAATAGGTTAAAAGAGGTAGTTTATAATCTCCAAAAGATTTAAACCTTAAAGGCATAAAATTTCCGTACTGATCGCGACCTGTTTTTAAGATTGAGTAAGCATCATAAGCATTGGTCGCTTCATCGGCGTTTAAAGCTGGGGAAGAGACATTCATTTTATAAAGAAAAAGACCAACAGAAAGAAGGGAAATTATTATTAACAAAATTGGCGTTAAATATTTTTTAATCATAACAATTTAAAAAAGCTCGATATCAAATTTTTTATCGGAAAACAACAAACCGAAAAAAATTCAATATCTTCGCTTTTAGTTAAATAAATCTAATATTTCCTTGTCAGTCTTTTTAAATAATTTTACTGTCTTTTTTCTTGATTTCAAAACCTTTGGCAATTTTACAAGAGCGTCAAAAAATCCCGGGACAAAAATAAATTTGGGAATATTAAATAAATGTTTTAAAATCAAATCTTTATCTGTCAAATTTTTCCAATGAAAGATGAGCTGATTACGGAAAGCAATTTTTAATATTTTTGATTTATCAAAATACTTTCCAATGGTTGATTCATGGTGATGTTCAACCTTAATATTCGGGTCATATAAAATTTTGTATCCTGCTTTCCAAGCCCTGTAGGAAAGATCTATATCTTCCCAATAAAAAGGATTAAAGAGCTCGTCAAGTAATCCTAGATCAATAAATAGTTTTTTATTGAAGATTGAGGAGCCACCTTCGGCCCAGAAATTAGAAATTAGTTGTTGGTGACTGGTGACTTGTTGATGAGAATGGTTGATGAAGCCGTTTTGAAAATAAGCACGATTAGCACCAACAATTTTCCCGTCTTTTTCAATCTGAGCAAAGCCAACAGCAAAAAGTTTTTGATCCTTTATAAAATATTCTAACGATTTTAAAAAAGAATTATCCTTTATAACAACATCAGAATTAATGAGAAAAATATAATTTCTGGTCGCTTTTAATACGCCTCGATTGACATTACCGGCAAAGCCAAGATTTTTTTTATTGTTAACTACAATTGATTCAGGATAAATTTTTTTTACTTGTTTGGTGATATTCTCCAACGGATAGTCGTTCATAATTATTACTTCGCAACCATCAAAATATTTTTTATTGATTTCCAAATACCAGTAGAACATTTCATAATTTTTATAAACGGGAATAATGATGGAAATCGGGTACGTCATATGGAAAGGGTCAGTCCTTCGTAGAAGGTCTGACCCTAAATAACTTAATAACTTGTGTTCGAAACATCTCATACGAAAAATTTTTTTTCACAAACTGTTTTCCCTTATTAATTACTTTTTCTTTTAGAGATTTATCTGAATCAACTTTAATGATCTTATCAATTAATTCGTCTATGTCAGTAAACAGAAACCCGTTTTCACCATCATTTATTAATTCCTTAGGTCCGCCGGCAGAGTAACAAAACGTCAAACAACCAGAAGCCATTGCCTCAAGTGGGGTAATCCCGAAGTGCTCAACTTGTTCAGGATTTTTTTCCTCATCAACTCCTAGACCTGCAAAGTGCCAATAGTAAGTAGAAAGTCCATAAAGTTTATAAAGTTCAGAAAGTTCAATGTTTGGTTTAAAGATGATAGAAGAGTCGTTATCTGCGAGTTTTTTTAAACTGTCAAAATATTTTTGATCTTCTTTCATAAGTCCTCCAGCCAAGATTAATTTATAATTTGAAAATTCTTTTGATTTATTTTTTAGTTCCTTAAATGTTTTAATTATTAAATCCTGTCTTTTGCTGTGGAGGTGCGAAAAAAAGCGCCCAACGGAAAGAATTATTTTTTCTTTTTTTTCAAAATTTATTCTTTGATTAATTAATTTATTATCTAAATACGGC
The DNA here is from genome assembly GCA_038061735.1 of Patescibacteria group bacterium. Taxonomy (GTDB): domain Bacteria; phylum Patescibacteriota; class Microgenomatia; order UBA1406; family GWC2-37-13; genus GWC2-37-13. Next base: position 7,801 of record JBBTYO010000008.1, on the reverse strand, counting down.
ATAATTACTTCTGATTTTATTCCAAATTTACTAAGCCATTTTTGAGTAAAGACTGAGTGGGTAATAAATTGATAGTTGATAAGTTTAAGTTTGTTAATTAAGCTTCTCGAATAAAGCTTTTTATCCGGAATCATCGCATAAACAAAATTTTTTTTAGCTCCGGAAAAAAAATAACTTCCATCAGTAACGTAAAAGAAGAAGTCAAAAGTCTGTAAAGTCCTTAAAGTCTTTATGGGAGAAGAATCATTTTTAAATATGTTTGGTAAAAACTTCGATCGATCGATCGATCGAAGTGAAAATCGTTCTTTAATTTCACGCCTTAAATCTTTGTCCCAAAAAATATCTATTTCATACCCAAGATCGGCAAAGACGTCCATTATTGAGAGAATGTATTTTTCTCCACCGCCCAATGTATCAAGATAAGGATTATAGAGAGCGACCCTGCCTGCCGGCAGGCAGGTTTTTTTGTTTTGTTTTTCATAAAGAAAAAGATAAGTAATTGTTTTTGAAAAAGCTTGATAGATTACTTCAATTATACCAAAAGGCCCATCAAGAAAACCTAAATTTTTAATAAGCCGACGATAGAGTTCAGCTAAATATTTACGGAAGAAAATTCCTGTTCCGGTCGATCTTTTAGCTTCTAGTAATAGATCAGATTCAATATCTTCAAAAATTATAGTCTTTTTAACCATATTGCTTAAATCTCCATGAAAATAATGAACCAGAGGATTTTTGAGATATCCAAAATCACCTTTAATTTGTGGGGTAGAATGAATGCGTTTTGGCCAGTTAATAAAGTGTTTTGTATTTATTAATCTGATCTGATAATCTGGCCACCAGCCGCCATGGCGAAGCCATTGTGTTTTTCCAAAGATATTTTTGCGGGGAACTCGATAATAAGTTGAGAGTGAAGAGTTAAGAGTTAAGAGTTCTTTAATTTCATCCGCCAGTTCTTTTGTTATTCTCTCATCAGCATCAAGAATCAAAACCCAATCCGTTTTTGCTTTGTTAATCCCAAATTCTCTTGCAGGTTCGACATAGTTTGATTTTGGAAAATTAAAAACGGGTACTTGAAGCTTTTTGGCAATTTCTACAGTTTTGTCCGTACTTTCCATATCAACGAGAATTATTTCATCGGTTAATAATTTTGCAGAGTTGATACAATCGCTAATATTTTTTTCCTCGTTCAAACAATGAATAATTACTGATATTTTTTTCATTTTTGTAAAAAATAATTTTTTATTAAATATAACTTTGTTCTCCATGGAGCATATTTTAGACCAAAGATTAATCTATTCTTCCTTTGATATTTTTGGTGGAGAGGGGAGCCGGAGCCACCGGTTGATTGGGCATTTTTATGATAAGTAATAATTTTAGGATTGTAATATAATTTAAATCTGGCTATTTTAGCCCGTTCGCAAAAATCAGAGTCTTCAAAATAAAGAAAATATTTTTCATTCCAAAAACCGATTTGATCAACAACTTTTTTATTAAAAAATAACATACAACCGGTAATAAAATCGGTCTCTTCAAATTTATTGAACTGTTTATTATCTACCTCATCAACTCCACGGTGTGATGTAAATACGTTTTTCCAGTCATTAACACCTCCGGCATACCAAATAATTTTGCCAATATCTTTCTTCTGATATTTATTATGATATTCAAACCCCGGGGCATAATATATTTTGCCACCAAAAATATCAGCTTTTTTAAAGCCTTTTGCCGCCTCAATAGCAAAACTTTTGTCAAAAAAAACATCATTATTAATAGCGCAAAATTTGTCCAAGCCCTGATCAATAAAATATTTTGTTCCTTCATTAATTCCAAAGGCGTATCCTTTATTTGGGAGAGACTTTATGACTACATTCATTGGATATTTATCAATTTTAAACACTTCTTTATTTGTCGATACATCGGCAATAAAAACAGTCAAATTATTAGCGTTTTTAACAGTCGCAAGAGAGTCGAGGAACTCTCGGGTTAATTGATATTGATTATAGTTAACAGTAATTACTCCAATCATATTATTTTTGTGGATAATCTTGCCAAAGTTCAAGGGAAACATCTTTGTGGATAGACTCTTTCATAATTAATTTTCCAGCTGGTGGAATATGTTCCTGTCTGAACTTATAAATTCTGAATTTAAAACTATCATCCTCAATAATATACCAACATTGGTTATCAAAATAGTTTGCCGTGGGTTTGACTTTATTTTTGAAGTTATGGTAATAATCGAAAAGATAGTTATAAGTGTGAGGAATGACGGGTGGAGTATATATTCGTACACAAAAATCTTTTTTTTCCTTATTTAATTCGTAGATCCTATTAACGGTTGCTAGTTGTTTTTTCAGTCCATCATTAACGATAATATTATTTTTTATTTCTTTAGTAAACTTTAACAAATTAAACAGCAACAATACAGCAAATAATAACCATGGAAGGTTTTTGATTAGCTTATTTTTTAATTTAGAAAAGCTATAAAAACCAAGAACAATAGTCAGAATAAAATAATAAACTATCCCTTCATAATAATTACTCCAAAAATTATCTTTATAAAGACAAGATAATAAAAAAAATAGCACGATCATTAATGGAGCAAATATATAAAAATTTTTATTTCTTTTACTACTTTTTACAAAGGCAATAGAAATACCAACAATAGACAGTAAAAATATTCCATATATAAAAAAGGAGTTATCAAATGGAAAAGATGAAATTAGATAATTATTAAATAAAGATAACCTATCTCTAAAAATCTCGATAAATAGTTTAGGGTTATGAAATTCAGGATTTAAAAAAAATTTAAGTATGGTTTTTGATTGAGGAAACCCTTTTGTTACTTCAAAGAGGAATCGGGGAGTGATGGGGATAATAAATCCAAGACATGCTTTTTTAAATCCGTCTTTAGATAACAATAATTTTATTTTTCCCAAAAATAAAAGGGTTAACACAAAAGCTATTCCGGTAAAGAGACCCGTTGGTAATTCTGCTTCTAAAATAAAACCAATCCATAAAAAAAGCCAAAAAAAATATTTTTTATCTTCTGTCTTTAAAAATAAATAAGCGGAATAAATGAATAAAAGAATAAAAGGAAAAGTGAATACGCTACTTATTACAAAAAATGACATCGATATAAAATATGAAGATCCAGTTATAAGCAATGCAAATAATAGAGAAGTAAGCCACCCAAATTCCTTTTTAAGAAAATATGAAAAAAATATCAACTGAAAAAAAGAACTAATAAAAATAAAAATTGAAAAACCTATAGGAACGCCAGAAAAAAGAATGTAGGGAATAGCCAAAAAATAATACCACCAAGCGCCGTGAAACAAACCTTGGATACCTGAGGTTGGTCCAATTAAAGTCGGATTTAAGTCTCTGACGATTTCCTGAACTTTAAGAAAATCCCGACCTTGGTCGTAAGTGTATGGTACGGTTTGAAAAAAAATTGGTTTTAATCTAAAATAACAAAATAAGAAGATAATTAAAGAAAACACCAGTAAACCCCAAAATTTATTATGAAAAAAAGCAAACTTTCTCATTTTTATAATGCTAATTATAACACAATGATAGGTTGGAATTATTTTTTATATTTTCTTATAATCTTTCTCTTTTCAATCTATTCATATGCTTTGGTTGATTTAAATTTAACCTTATTTGATCATAAGCTCTGGGATAATTTTAGAAGTTTTATTATTCAGATAGGCTACTTCAATAGAGGATTATCAACGATGATATTTTTTTCTGGTATAGTGATTTTTTATTTGCTATATTTTTTATCAAAAAAACTTAAGCCTAATCCGATTAAGCTTGCCATAGTAATCGGACTGGTGTCGTTAATTGCTTATCCATTTTTATCACACGATTTTTTTAATTACATGTTTGACGCCAAGATCTTAACTTTCTATGGTAAAAATCCCTATCTTTTCCGGGCTTTGGATTTTCCGGCCGATCATTGGACTAGATTTATGCATTGGACCCATCGAGTATATCCGTATGGCCCGACATTTTTACCAATTACTTTGATCCCATCTTTTTTATCAGGGGGGAAATTTATTCTTAGTCTTTTTTTCTTTAAATTAACTTTTACGGGTTTTTACCTTGCGGCAGTTTGGGTTGTCAATAAAATTGATAAAAATAAAGCTTTAATTATTGCCACCCACCCATTGATTATTATCGAAGGATTGATTACCCCCCATAATGATCTTATCGCCATGAGCCTTGGTTTAATCGGAATTTATTTGCTATTTAATAAAAAATTATGGTCAAGGGTATTTTTTATTGTCTCCGGACTAATTAAATATTCGACGCTTCCGATTTTACTAATATCCAAAAAAAATAAATGGTTAAATATCTTAGCTTTTATTGGAATTTTAGTACCTCTTTTTTATCTATCTTTTTATTCAGAAATACAACCTTGGTATTTTCTAATTTTATTTATATTTCTGCCAGTTTTTCCAAATTTAATAAAAAAAATAGATATTTTTCTAATGGGATTAATATTCTCGTATTACCCATACATTATGTTTGGTGGTTGGGATACAAAGTACAAAGTAGATTTGAAGCATCAAATAATTATTTATTTTCTAATTGCAAATTTATTTGCGTTGAGTATTTATAAGATCTTTTATCTCGTCAAGAAGAGCTCTGCCTTTAATTCTGTAGATAATTGAGAAGTAAACTAGAGCCGACCCAACAATTGCCAAACTTGTTAGTAGTATATTGTTTGTCAAAAATTTACTTATCCAAAATTTAGTTAGAACAAGATAAACGGTCATTGCTATAGAAGAAATTATCGGTGCACCAAAAGCGGCCCTTAACGAAAAATCGACCGTTGATTTTGCTTTGATAAAAACAAAAATAAAAGAAAAAGATATGATAAAAAAAGCAATAGAAATACCTTGAAATCCGAATAATTTAATCAAAGGGGGGATAAAAAGCCAATTGAGTCCGGTTAAAATTACCATAATTATTAAAGTTAGTTTGACTTTGCCAATGGCATTAAATAAGCTGATAAGAGGAGAATATAGACTGACAAAAAGTGCCGAGAAAGAGAAAAAATAAAAAGATATCAAAGCGACCTGCCATTTTTCAAAGTAACCGGGCATTATTTTTAATAAGTTATCAAAGATAAAAACACTACCAATAATTATCGGAAAAATAAAAAGAGCTTCATAAAAAAGAATTTTTTCAACACTTTTTTTTAAGAGAGCCTTATTATTTTGAAATTGGGAATAGATTGGAAAGGCAACCCGGTTAATATTATCCATTATCAGCCTGATCGAAAATTCTGCATATTTTTTGGCAAAAGTTACGATGCTAAGTTTTTCAAAACCAATGACGGCTCCCAAGTAAATGATCATCAAATCGTCTTTGATGAGAGCTAAGAATGAATTTCCTTGAAAGGGAACCCCATATGATAAAAGTGATTTGGCAGAGGATTTTGAAAAAATAAGTTTTGGTGACCAAGGGTTCATTATATAAATTGCAATGACTCCAACTAAAGATCGGGCAACAACAGCCACTACAAGACTGAAAATGTCAAAATTCATCAAAGACATAATAATGACAACCGAATAAAAAACCACGTTTTCAATGAGCGAAACCAAAACAACTTTATAAATTTTGATTTTTTTTTCAAGCAGAACTGAAGGGATTGTTTTTAGAGATAGAAAAAAGAAAGAAAAAAGAAGAGCCCAATAAAGATAGACGGCGCTTTTTGGTAAATCTTTATAAATCACAAAGAGATAATTGGTAAGAATTAAACCGACTATAATGATAAAAAAAGATAAAGCAGTTTGAATAATGAAAGCGGTATTAAGGTCTTTTTCATCAACGTCTTTTTTTTGAATGATGGCGGCGGCCAATCCAAGACTGGAAAAATAATTAAAAAAAGCCATCATGGCTAGAACAGTGTTATAAATCCCAAGAAGATAAAGATTTGATTTTAAGGTCAGAATAAAAAAAGCTGCAAATCCAAGAACCGCCGAAAAACCGCTCTGAAAAAGAAGACTACCCGCACTTAATACTCCCCGTTGTTTTATCTGTTTAATATCAGTATCCATATTTTATATAATTAAAAAGATGAAATTCCTTAAAAAATTATTATCTTTCGAATTTATTGCTCTCATTATTATAACAGTTTTGGCTGTTTTCGGACTTTTGAATAATCAATATTTTTCCATTCACGATGACCAGCATATTGCCAGACTTTATCTCCTGGATCAGGCAATCAGGCAAGGAGTCTTATATCCGCGATGGGTAGGAGGATTAGGCTTTAATTTTGGATATCCGCTCTTTAATTTTTATCCCCCCCTTATTTATTATGTGGCAGAATTTTTTCATCTGATCGGTTTTAATTTACTTTGGTCTCTAAAGCTGATGATCATCACCGGTTCTTTTATTTCTTCATTTGGAATGTATTTACTGGGTAAGAGATTTTTTGATAAAAAAACAGGTTTGTTAGTAGCTACTTTGTTTACATTTTTCTTTTATCGTGCGATTACAGTCTACATAAGAGGGGCATGGGCGGAATTTTTTGCCATGTCAATTTTACCATTTGTCTTTTTAGGCCTGGATAATATTTATAGAAATAATAGCTTTAAACGATCTCTTCTTTTTAGTATTAGTTTAGGGCTATTGATATTAGCTCATCCGTTAATTGCTTTTCCAACATTTTTTTTCGTAGGACTATTTTTTATTTATTATTTTTATAATTCAGAGAACCGTCTGATATTTTTAGGAAATTTTTTACAAGGTGTTTTTTTTGGTTTGGGTTTATCGGCATTTTTTTGGTTACCCTCTATAATTGAAAAACAATATACACTGGTTGATGCGATCTTAACTCACGAACTAGCTAATTATAAGATTCATTTTATCTACCCTTTTCAACTCTGGTTTTCACCTTGGGGATATGGAGGTTCAATTGAAGGGCCTACAGACGGAATGAGCTTTCAATTAGGAAAAATCCATATTTTTTTGACAATTTTTTCACTGGTGATTAGTATGTTTTATTTCATTTCAAAAAAGAATAAAGAATTATTAAAGTTATATTGTTTTTTATTTTTCCTACTTTTGTTTTCCATATTTATGTCTCTTACTTATTCTCAATTTATTTGGGATAAGGTTAAATATCTTTGGTATCTTCAGTTTCCCTGGCGATTTTTGACGTTTACAGGAATATTTATCAGTTTGGTTTCAGCTGCGGGCATTTATTATCTTGGAAAGCTAATTGAAGCAGATAGTGGGAGTAAAAAAGCATTATTTAATCTATTTATAATAATTATAATTTTTATAACTGTTATAAAATATATAACCTATTCGAAGCCTCATGATTTGAAATCCTACGATGAAAAACAGTTGACGAGTTTTGAGGAAATTTCTTGGCGGGTGAGTAAAACTTCTTTTGAGTTCTCACCAAAAGGGATAAAGACAAAAAAGACAGAGTTGGGGACAACAACGATTGGGTTGGAAAAAAAAGACCTAACAAAAGATGCTTACTCTGTTATATCCGCTGATAAAAAGGGGATAAGAATAAAAACTATTTTGGATTTATTTGTAAAAAAAGAGTTTAAAATTAATTCAAAAAAACCTTTTCAATTTAGACTAAATACTTTCAATTTTCCCGGTTGGAAAGCAATCTTGGATGGCAAAGAAATTAAAATAAATAACAATAATGACTACAAATTAATTACCGTATCAGTTCCCGAAGGGAGTCATAAACTGTCTTTTATATTTAAAAATACTTTGGTACGAAACATTGGAAATATTATCTCATTCATAACTAATATTTTTATAT
>JBBTYO010000007.1:0-7344 GCA_038061735.1 Patescibacteria group bacterium | reverse complement strand
CATGTTTTTTAACATAATCTAAAATAGCTTCCTCATTAAAACTTCCTTTTCCACCCTGAATTCCAAAAATAATTTTTTTCTTATCAATTCTTTTTGGCAAAAGCTGATTGTATAATAAATCAAACCCTCGCCCTAATTTTAACCTCATTGACTTTGTGTATGGATTGTAATTTTGTAAATCGGAAAATAATTGCCAAGTATCATTGCATGTTTGCTCCATCACTTCCTGAAGCTTTTTTGTTCCTAAACTATCAATTTCAGTCGGTTTTAGATCAAACTTTTCTAACAAACGGCCAATAAAATGAGTCAATCCTTGTGAATTCGCTGCTAATTGGTCATGTTTTTGAGCTGTCATCTCAATAATTTTTAGTCCTTTATTTGTAAAATAATCTTTCCAAAAGTTATAATTTTCTTCATCAGCTTTAAATTTGTCCATAATTAATGGTAAACCACTAAAGCCATTCATACTGCTATCAGGGCCAAACATTGGATGCGTCAATAAAGCCTGGGTTTTTAAACCTTGCAAATGTTTTTCAAAGATTTTTTTTGGATGCATTTTGACTGATAAAACATCAATCAAAAGATTATCGTCTTTAAAATATTTTTTGTGAGATTTAATTACCGATTCAAAGGCAGAAATTGGGACACAGTAGAAGATAACATCAGCGGCAACGATGTCTGAAGGATTATTTCGACCAATAATAATCAATTTAAAATCGTTTTCTAATAATTCTTTTAATATCTTACCAAACCGCCCCAAACCGACTATCGCTATTGTTTTGTTCATATTGATTTTTCAATTTTTAATGCCTCTTCATGAATTGTTTCCCAAATTTTTTTAATATAGCCTTTTTTCGATTTAATTATTTTTTGCCAGCGGGCAGAATCAAGAACTGGAATGTTTTGTTTCTTTTTTAACAGACCAACTTTCTCGACTATTTTTATTCTTTTGACCAATAAAATAACAATCGATTCATCAATTTCATCGATTTGTTTTCGTAAAATTTCTAATTTATCATTCATAATATTGTAATTAATGGCCTGGATCCCCGCCTCTGCGGGGATGACAAGCGGCTGCAAAAGCGGGACGCTTAATTTTTTTCGACTTGGGAGTCCCCGAAAAGGGGAGGGTTCCCACGGAGAAATAAAATTTAGTGTCACGCTTTAACATAAGGTTTTATTTCTTAAATAATGATCCATAATAACTAAGGCGGCCATGGCTTCAACGATCGGCACCGCACGGGGTAAAACACACGGATCATGTCTTCCAGTTGCTTCTAACTTAACATTCTGACCTTTTAAATTAACCGTATCCTGTTCTTTTCTAATAGTTGAAACCGGTTTAAAGGCAACTCGAAAAAATATATCTTCTCCATTAGAAATTCCACCTTGAATTCCACCGGAAAAATTAGTTTTGGTTCTAATTTGACCAGTTTTATCGGTCAAAAATGAATCATTATGTTGACTGCCTTTCATCTTTGCCCCCTCAAATCCTGATCCAATCTCAAACCCCTTTACGGCCGGAATTGAGAGCATGGCTTTTCCTAAATCTGCCGATAGTTTATCAAAAACTGGTTCTCCCAAACCAATTGGAACATTCTTAATTTCTCCTCGGATAACTCCACCGACTGAATCGCCTTCATCTCTAACTTTTTCAATCAATTTAATTATTTTTTCGGTAATTTTTTTATCTTTAGTTTTTATTTCGCCCACTTGTTCAATAAAAGCTAAAAATTCTATATCTAATTTAACTCTCAAGAAATTTTTTGCAATTGCGCCGGCGGCCACTCGTGCCAAAGTCTCTCGAGCCGAAGCACGTCCGCCCCCACGCCAATTACGAATTCCATACTTCTTTTCATAAGTAAAATCAGCGTGAGATGGCCTAAAAATGTCTTTTAATTTTTCATAATCCTCCGGACGTGCATCTTTATTTTTGACCATCATCATAATTGGAGTACCGGTTGTTTTTCCTTCAAAAATACCTGATAAAATCTCTATTTTATCTTCTTCTTTTCTCGGGCTTGTGATTTTACTTTGTCCCGGTTTTCTTCGGTCTAAATCTTTTTGAATATCGGACTCGGAAATTTCCAGGCCCGGAGGACAACCGTCAACCACACAACCAACCGCCCCACCATGGGATTCGCCGAAAGTCGTCACCCTAAATAATTGTCCGAATGTGTTGCCTGACATAAAATAGTGGTTAGTGACTAGTAATTTGTAACGCTTTCTCCATAATTTCAACTGAAGGCTTAATTCCAGTATACATCTCAAACTTTAAAACTCCTTGCCACAATAACATTCTATCCGCAAAAACTGTTTGACATCCCGTAGCTTTAGCATCGCGAAGCAACTTTGTTTCTCTTGGATTACTGACAATATCCATAACTGTTAATTTGTTGTGTAAAAGTTTTTTATCAACGATTGATTGATTGTTCTTTGGAGTCATACCAACAGACGTGCTATTGATTAAAATATCCGCAGTTGACATTAGTTCTGGTAATTTTTCCAGTCCTCCAGACTGGCAGTCGACTGCTTTGGCCAATTCTTTGGCTTCACTAACGGTTCGATTTAATATCGTTAACTTTCCACCTTCATCTTTCAAAGCAAAAACTAAGGCCCGAGCCGCTCCACCTGCACCTAACAAAATTATTTTTTTGTTTTTAACTTCAGTTTTTTCTTTAAGTGCCTTTACTCCGCCTTTTCCGTCGGTATTGCCGCCGATTAATTTTCCATTGTTATTGATAACGACATTGACCGCTCCAATTCTTTTGGCATCCTCATCGAGTTCATCAAGATGTTCTATAATGCTAATCTTAAAAGGAATCGTCACTCCAACTGCATGAATACCAAGATTTCTGATTGCCTCAACCCCTTTTTTTATATCTTCAACCATAAAAGGAACATAGATATAATTAAGTCCTAAATTTTCAAAAACCGCATTGTACATCGTATACATTTTACTTGTTCTGAAAGTCGAACCAAAAAATCCGATCAACTTTGTCTCTCCATTTATTTTCATAGGACTTTAATTAATTAAAGTGAGAATTTTTCTTACCAATTCTTCTGGTAACTCACTTTTAAAACTTATAATTTTGTTCGCAATTTTTTCATATATTGGTCGACGTTTCTCTAATAATTTATTTAGTGATTTTTCCGGATCATTTTGGAATGGAAAAAATGCCGGGATGCCATGTTCCAAAATTCGTGGTAATAAAACTTCTTCGTCAACATCCAAAAAAAACACTTTGCCTAACTTTTTGAGAATTTCTTTATTATCCTCATTAAGTGGTGTTCCTCCGCCACAGCTAAGAACAAATTTTCTGGTTCTTTTTTCCTGAAAAATATTTTTCAAAACTTCTAATTCCAACTGACGGAAATAAATCGCTCCGTGTTTTTTAAATATTTCTCTAAAAGTTAATTTTTCCTTGCCCGCCGAAGCCTTGGCGAAGGCGGGTTTTTTGCCAATTAAATGAGCTTTCTCGATCTCTTGATCAAGTTCAATAAATTTTATTTCTAATTTTTGTGCTAGAAGTTTCCCGACCGTACTTTTTCCACAGGCTTTCATGCCAATTAAAATAATATTCATATTATTTGTCAATCAATTTATAATCTGCGCCTGCTTTGATCATCTCAGGAATATAGCTATCAAATGATTTTTCTACCATTTGAGCGTCGGAAATAACTGTTTCTCCATCTATAGCCAAACCGCCAACCGCAAAAGCCATCACCATTCTATGATCAAAGTACCCATTTATTTCTGTTCCTTTTAATTTCCAACTACCGTCCTGATGAATAACCAAACCATCTTCTTTTTCCGTAATTTTGGCTCCCATTTTTTTTAATTCCGTACAAACGGCTGATATTCGATCACATTCTTTCCAACGGGCTGTCAAAGCATTTTTAATGACCGTTTCTCCCCGGGCAAAACAGGCAGCGATCGCAATTGTGGGCACTTGATCGGGTAATTTATTCATATCAATTTCTATACCATGTAACTGACTTGTCCGAGCCGTCAAACAGTTTTCTTCAATTACTAAATCCGCTCCCATTTTTTGCAAAATATAAATCACCTGTTTATCACCATAAGGATCTTTTAGATCCATGCCTTTGACTTTAATTTCTGAATTTTCAGTGATGATCGCCGCCAACAAAGGATAGCCTGGAGCTGACCATTCAAAGGGAATTTTTGCGTCAAAAGATTTGGGCGGCTGATTGCCCGGAAAAGAATAATGTTTGTGTTGGTCATTTTTGTACTTTAATCCAACTTTATCAAACCAAAATAATAATAAATCTATATAGGCCGTTTCCCCAGGATTACTGACAAAAATCTCAACCGGTTTTTCAGACAGAGCAGATGCAATGAGAACGCTAAAAACTGGTTGACAACCGATACCATCCATATGAGCCACACCTCCGTTAATCTTACCTTTAATAATAAACGGAGCCATGCCGTCGTTTTTGGTGGAAATAATTTCGACACCCAGCTCCTCAAAAGGCTTAAATAAATTCTTCGAAACCTTTCTTAAAGTACGGATTGATTCGTCACCGGTAATGATAGTCCACCCTTTGCAGGCAGCAGCAATACCGGCAATAAAAGCCAACATTGTCCCGGAATTCCCAACATTAATAATATCCTCTGGTGTTTGTAATTTTCCTTTAGTTCCTTTTATCTGAAAAGTATTTTTTTCGATTTCTTCTATTTTAGCCCCAAACATTCTCATGGCCTTGATTCCTTCAGTCCAATCTGAGCTTAATTTCGGCTCCCGAATAATTGAAATCCCATCGGCCAAAGAAGCCAAAATTAAAGCACGAAAGGAATGGAGCTTGGAATTTGGCATCGAAACAGTTCCCTTTAATGATTGGCTTTTTTTTACTTTTAAAAATTTCATAATTTATTATTAATAAAATTTACTAATTGCTTTAATCCTTCAAAATAACTTTCTTTTTTCAGCCCGGTTACCTGACCGATTCTTATGTCTTCCAAAACATTGACTTTTTTATTGACTCCGGTTTTATTGATATCTGACATATGAATTTCCATCACCGGTTTATTTAAATCAACCAAAGCCTGTCTAAAACAAAAAGCGAAACGAATTAAAGCCCCGGGGTTAACTAAAACTCCATCGGCTTCTCGTGATGAATCTTTTTGTAAAAAATCAATGATCGCTCCCTCGTGATTCGATTGAAAAGGCTCTAGTTGACAATTTAATTTTTCCGCCAGTTTTTTCAATTCTTCATTTATCTCCAATAAAGTAATTGTCCCGTATTTTTTCGAATCGCGACGCCCCAACATATTTAAATTCGGACCATTAATGACAAGGATTTTCATATTTTTATTTGCTCTATTGCTTTAATTAATAATGCTTTTGGCACCTCAACATTGGTAATAACTTTTCCAATCTTTTTCGGCAAGCTAAAATTAATTATTTTTTTGAAATTTTTTTTATCAGATAAAATCATTTTTAAAATATCCTTTATTTTAATATTTTCAATATTTGTTGGTAAGCCGGCATTTTTTATAGCCCTTTTAATTAACTCAAAATCTTCTGCCATACAACCGCGCCGGTTGGATGAGGCTAATTTGCTTTCGGCGATCATACCGATCGCTACTGCTTCCCCGTGTAATAATGGTTTGTCAGTTTTCCAACTTAATGACTCAATTGCATGCCCAATTGTGTGACCAAAATTAAGAACTTTGCGTTGTCCTGTTGTTTCTTTTGGATCTTTTTCAACAATATTCGACTTAATAAAAACTGATTGCTTAATTATTTTTATTAATTCTTTCTGATTAAACTCTTCTGGTTTTTTTGAGGTCACTAAATCAAAATGTTCACGTCCGGAAATAACTCCATGTTTAATAATCTCTCCAAATGCCGATACAAATTCTCTTTTTGGCAAAGTTTTTAATGTTTCAACATCAACAACTATTCCAATCGGATTTTTAAAAATTCCTATTCCGTTTTTTATTTCTGAAAAATCAATCCCTGTCTTCCCACCAACGCTGGCATCCACCTGTGATAACAGAGTCGTCGGAATATTCAAAAACTCTATTCCTCTCATAAAAGTTGAGGCGGCAAATCCTCCCATATCACAAATTACTCCCCCGCCCAAATTAATAAGCAAAGACTTTCTATCAAGTCCCATCTCAAACATTTTTTCCCAAATTATTTTTACCGTTTCAATATTCTTTTCATTTTCACCTGGTTTGATAACAATTTCTATTGTCTTTTGTTTTAACGATTTTTTTACAACCAATAACCAATGTTTTGCTACGTTAGTATCAGTTAAAATACCAATCTTAGAAAATCGGCTAAAATCAAATAGCCTGTGTAATTTTCTAAGTAAATTATTTCCGATGATTGTTTTTTCCATATTATTGAATTATTTTTAATAATTTATCCAATTCCGCAAATGTTAACTGTTGTTTTGCGTCAGACTTAGCCTCAAGAGGCACCGGATGTGCTTCAATCATCATTCCATCAAAATCATGTTTATCTGCCATCTTCATAACCTTAAATACATTTTCAACGGTCCCTCCAATATGGGACGGGTCAATTAACATCGGCAAACTGGTTTTTTCTTTAACTCTCATCGCCATCTCAAAATCAGGCATATTCCTAAAATTATCGGGATTGTTCTGACCATGAGACGAAAAACCGCGATGACATAAAATTAATCTTTTTGGAGAAATACCTGATCCGACGATATGGTCAACAATACCTAGCCAATGCCTTTCATCTGCCCAAGCCTGATTTTTTATTAATAACTTGACATTTTTTGGCATTTTTTCCTTAATAATTTTGGCAATTTCTCGTTGAATCAGATGATTTTGATTCCGTGAACCAATCCATAAAAGGACTTTGCTTAAATCTCCTTTCTTGCTAATCCCGTGAATCAACTGAGTCAGTTGATTTGGCAATAAAATTTCTGTCGCCATCGTCATTCCTAGACTGGTAGCTTCAGATAACCAAGGAATACCCTTTGTCCCCACGCCTTCAAAGCCTGGTTGTGTTCTGGGCTTCCAAAGACTAGCCCGTATGATCCTGACACCCTGTTTTTTTAAGCTCATGGCACATTCAAGGACCTGTTCTCTCGATTCGGCTGCACAAGGTCCGGCGATGATAATTTTTTGTTTTGTTTTCATATTTTTTTGTTTGAAAATTTATAATAATTTAAAAACCCCGCTTGTGCGGGGGTTATTTTAACCATAGTTAAAATTCCCGCCTAAGCCGGATAAAAGTAAAAGTAAAATTTTAAAACCAATTTTATATTCATAATATTATTGAAACCCAAAAAAAAGCCCCGCTTGTGCGGGGGTCGTTTTTTATTGTTTACTTTTTAACA
>JBBTYO010000006.1:0-3764 GCA_038061735.1 Patescibacteria group bacterium | reverse complement strand
GCGGGAATGACAATATGTAACAAGTAGATCAAAATCATACAAAAATAAATTCAATTTGTAGTTTTCAAAAAAAAAGAGTAAAATGTCCTCATTAGAAATTGCCTAGAGTTATAAAAGTTAAATATTAATTATTAATTTCAAAAAATGATTGACAAAAACACAAATTTTCTCGTTTCCTCTTTGATTTTTAATTTGTGATTTTGATTTTTGATCTTTAATCTTTGATATTTCTTCAACTCTTGGCTTCATATAAATTCCTATGTTAATAAAATTTTTCAAGAAATTTACCTCGTTAAAGAAAGAAAGAGATGAGCTGTTAGCTAAAGCCCGAACTGAGGCGCAAACCATTACTTTTAAAGCCCAAGAAGAAGCAAGGAAGATTGCCACTGATGCCATTGAAGTAGAAAAAAGGTTAGCCCATCGTGAAGAGCAAATTGAGGAAAAAGACAATCTAATTAATCGGGAAAAACAGTCAGTCCAAGATCTAAAAAATAATGTTGAATCCATTAAAAAAGAACTCGAAGCAAAAAAAGATCAGTTGTTACAAAAGTTGGAAAAAATAGCTGGACTAACTAAAGACCAAGCTAAAGATCTATTGCTTAGCGGTTGGGAAGATAAATTAAAAGGAGAAGTAGCTAAAAAAATAAAGTCGGCAGAAGAAGAAGTTAAGTTAACCGCTGACGATAAAGCTAAACAAATTTTAGTTGATGCAATCAGATACGGGGCTATTGACTATGTTTCAGAATATACATTATCTGTCATTAATTTACCCAGTGAAGATTATAAAGGTAGAATTATTGGTAAAGAAGGCCGTAATATAAGAGCCTTTGAAATTGCAACTGGCGTTGACGTTGACCTTGAAGAAGAAAAGGTTATTCGATTGTCTTCATTTGATGCTATTCGTCGTGAAGTGGCCAGAATGTCACTGGAGCGATTAATTAAAGATGGTCGGATTCAGCCAGAAAGAATTGAAGAAATTGTCAAAAAAACCCGGGAAGAAGTTGACAAAATTATTTTCAAAGCTGGTGAAGAATTAGCTCATAGCGTCAGTGTTTATAATTTACCTACTGAATTAACTCAGCTTTTGGGCCGATTTAAATATCGCTATTCTTATGGACAAAATATGATTGCCCATACTCTTGAAGAAACAAGAATCGGAGTTGCTTTAGCTCATGAATTAAAACTTGATGTAAATTTAGTTAAACTGGGTTGTTTATTCCATGATATCGGTAAAGTTATCACGGATAAAGAAGGTTCACATATTGATTTAGGAGTTGAGGTATTGAAAAAAAATCGTTTTCCTCAAAAAGTAATTGACTGTGTCGCCAGTCATCATGAAGATGTTCCTTTTACCAGTCTTGAGGCAGTGGTTGTCTATATTGCCGATGCCGTGTCCGGTGGACGCCCCGGAGCTCGTCACGAAGACTTTGGCGAATATCTAAAACGGATTAAAACAATTGAGGATATTGCCAAAACAAAAAAAGGCGTTAAAGAAGCTTATGCCTTGCAAGCGGGTCGGGAACTAAGAGTCATTGTTCGACCTGATGAAATCACTGATGACGAAGCTTTGATTACAGCTGAAAAGATAAAAGAAGAACTGGAGCAAAAATTCGAAGTATTTCCAGGCCAAATTAAAGTCACCGTCATTCGTGAAACCCGAGCCGAAGCAACGACTAAGATATAACGTCCCAACGCCCTGCATTTGATATAGATTGTTACAATAAGATATTCTTAATATAGATTGACAGGAAGCCAAAAAACAACTAATCTATTACTGTAATTTGTTCTCATTTAAAAATTTAAGTCAAAATGAAAGTAGGTGATATTAAATGACAAAAGCAGATTTAGTCGCACAAGTAGCAAAGAAAGCAGGTTTAACAGCTAAAGCCGCCAAAGATTCCGTCAACACAGTTTTTTCCACAATGTCAGATGCAATGAAAAGAGGAGAAAAAGTTGTTGTCACCGGATTTGGTACTTTTATGGTTAGACGCCGAGCAGCCAGAAAAGGAAGAAACCCTCAAACTGGTGCCGAGATTCAAATCCCAGCCACTAAAACCCCAGGTTTTACCGCTGGAAAAAGTTTGAAAAGAATGGTTAAGTAATTTGGGATAATCCCTCACCATTTATGATACTTATGGTGAGGGATTTGTTGTATAATGGACGTATACTTATGAAGAATTTTGGGCGTTATGTCTTACTAATTTCTTTTGTCGTACTCGTTCCCTTTGTTACCTATTTTGTTTTGGGAGCATCGGATACATTAGTAAAAACTCCTCAACAAAAAGTTATTTATAACTTACCATATCCGGGACTTCTTCCGGATAGCCCTCTCTACATAACTAAAATTATTAGAGATAGAATTACTGATTTTTTAACCAGAGATAATTTAAAAAAGGCCGAACTTTATCTTTTGTATTCTGATAAAAGGGCCTCTATGTCTTTGGTTCTTGCCTCAAAAGGAAAAAGTCAATTGGCAATTGATACTTTTGCCAAAGGAGAAAAATATTTTCTTAAAATACCGGAATTATTAAGATCCGCTAAAAAACAGGGGACTCAAGCTCCCTCCAGTTTTGTTGAAACTTTAAAATTAAGTAATGCTAAACACAAGGAGTTAATTGAAGAATTAATAAAAACTCTTCCACAAGGGTTAAATCAATCGTTGATGTTGTTAACCGATCTCAATCAACAGGTAAAAACCGAGATAGAATCGCTCCCGTAACAAATCCCATTAACAAAAAATTTTGTTGTAAAGTCAGCCAATAGTGATCAAAAAATCCTGTCATCACTATAACTAAAATAAGGTAGGGACTCCATTTAATCAATTTCCTTAAATAAAATAGATAGAAAACAATTATTATTCCTCCGATGATAAGTCCAAGCTCGGAAAAAAATAACAAGAAAATATTATGGACAGGCTGATTAAAAAACAAATAAAATTTGGAAGAAAATTTCACTTGCTCAACTAAATAACTTCCCAAGCCAACGCCTTGAATAGGGTAGCGCATGATAATCGTTATTGAATTTTTCATCAGCTCGATTCTCTTGTTAACTGTTAAAGGATCCGTCGTCGCAGACAGGAAGATTAAAGAAATAATAAACAAAGTGATCACTCGAGCAATTTTGCAAATTTTACAGTTGAATTTAGTATTAAGTATTAAGTAGTAAGTATTAAGTATTAGATAACAGGCGATTGCAATTTTAGAAAATGAAATAAATACCAAAACGCTTGAAACAAATAGATATAGATATTTAAGGGCTAAATAACGGTTAAATTTTTTGTAAATTAAAACAAAGAAATATAAAAGCAGGAAAAAACCGGCCATAGAATTCGGGTGAGAGAATGTTCCGTAGGGTCGTAAAAATTCAATTCCTTGGATAGAAGCCTTGGCCACCCCCGGGGTGGAAAGAGTCAGCAATCTTTCACCAAAATAATAAAAAATTCCTTGAATAGAATGTTTATTTATTAATTGCATTAAAGATATAAACAGTTCAAATAACCCAGATATAAATAAAGCCGTTAAAATAGATCTTTCCTTTAAGGTTGTTAATATTTTTTTAGCTAAAGAAAAAACTATCAGAAACTCAATAATTTTTATAAACCAATAAAAAGAAATTATCTGAAGTTGAGAAAATAAGACATTAATCATTAAAAGAAACAAACTTATAAGGACTTTTTTGTTTCTAAAAAATTTAAATACAATTTTCAAATTAACAATCGCCAATAAAAAAACAGTCACATCCAACAAATAAACCGTTGGGGCAAG
>JBBTYO010000005.1:0-2507 GCA_038061735.1 Patescibacteria group bacterium | reverse complement strand
ATTCTAAGGTTTTATATTTCTTTTTTAATTTGTCCCACAGCTTATACACTCCAAAATCACCTTTTTTTTCATTAGTATCATGAAAAATAATAGTGCCATTAGTTTTTACTTTGTTAAACCAATTATTAAAATCATGTTTTACTGCCTCGTAAGTGTGAAGTCCATCTATATGAAGTATGTCAATAGAGTTGTTTTTAAATTTTGCGACGGCATCATCAAATAAACTTCGGAGTAAAATAATATTTTGCTTTGAGTAATAGGTCTTTTTAATTTTATTTACTTCGTTGAAGATAGTTTCATCATAAAATCCGGCATGTTCATCGCCTTTCCAGGTATCGACAGCATAAAGTTTGGTTTTTAATTTGCCGTCTTTTACAGCCTGGCACATAGAGAAAAAAGAAGTTCCCCTATGGGTTCCAAGTTCGACAATTATCTGCGGCTTGAGGTTGCGAATGAAGTCATAAGCAAAATATTTGTGACCGAACCATGGCCAACCAAAATCTGGGAAGATTTTTTCATATTCGAATTGAGGTTCATAATAATTCCACAATTTATCAATCCCTACTTTCATTTTTTAATTTTATCAAATTTATCTTTTAAAGTATAATATTATTATGAAAGCTAAAATTAAACTTACTGTAATAATCCCGACATTAAATAATATTACTGGATTAGATTATCTTCTTAACTATTTTAAAAATAAACCTTTCAATATTAAAGTAGTTAATAATAAAAAAAAGAATCTTGGATTTGCGGGGGGAGTAAATTTGGGGGCAAGAGATGTGAAGACGAAGTGGATGCTGATACTAAATGACGATATCGAATTTAAAGTTAAAAGTGAAGAAATTGAAAAACTTATTGAGTTTGCGGAAAAGAAAAAATTGGATGCGGTGTCCCCTATTTTGAAAAATCAGAATGGAGAAATAGAAAACTATGGTTATAGGGTTTTACCAATAGGGAAAATTAAATTGATTAAGGAAAATTATAGTCTGGATCCCCGCCTGCGCGGGGATGACAATAGCATCGATGGATTGACGGCGGCGTGTTTATTAATTAAAACTTCTATTTTTAAAAAATTAGGTGGATTTGATGAGAGTTTTTTTGCTTATCTTGAAGACGTGGATTTTTTTATCAGATTTAAAAAAGCCGGCTATAAAATGGGAATTACTGATGTTGAGGTTCTCCATAATCATATGACGACGGCTAAGACGATGGGAAATTTCAAAGCTCGTCAAGACATGATCAACTGGTGGAGACTATATTTTAAACACCCAGAGAAGTTTAAGTTTAATTTAGAGTTTGTCGTTGAACGCCTACGTAATTTTTCTGGCTTCATTAAAGCAAGTTTAAAAAGTTTATTATAGTCTGGATTCCCGCCTCCGCGGGAATGACACAAAATTCATTAATATGTTAAAATTTAGGAATGGGTGAGATCGAATTTGTAAATGTCGACAAATATTTTTATCTTCAACATCAAAAAACCATTAAAGAGTTAGTGGCGGCGATCTTTCATCAAAAAAAAACTCTTGAAAGAGTTCATGCTCTCAAAAATGTTTCTTTTAAAATAAAAAAAGGCGAGACGGTTGGGGTGATTGGTAAAAACGGAGCCGGGAAATCAACCTTGCTCAAACTTATGGCCGGAGTCTCCTCCCCTACAATTGGCTCGGTAAAAATTACCGGTAGAATTTCACCCCTTATTGAACTAGGGGCAGGATTTCATCCGGAGTTAAGCGGAAAAGAAAATATATTTTTAAACGGAGTAATACTTGGGATGAAAGAAAAATTCTTGATAGATAAGTTTCAGGAAATCGTTGACTTTTCCGAAATTGATATGAAATTCATTTATACACCGGTTAAATATTATTCATCAGGAATGTATATGAGACTGGCCTTTGCTGTGGCTATATTTACTGAACCGGATATTTTACTTGTAGATGAGATCTTAGCTGTCGGAGATACAGCCTTTCAAGCCAAATGCATCAAAAAAATGGAAGAGTTTAAGAGGCTTGGGGTGACAACGCTTTTTGTTTCTCACAGTATGGAGTCGGTGAAGAGTTTTTGTAATAGGGTTATATATTTGAAAGAGGGAAAGGTGGAGTTTGATGGGGATGTAGAGGAAGGAATAAAAAAATATGTTTAAATATTGGCCATTATTAAAAAAATTGACACTCCGGGAGATCAAGGCCCGATACAAACAATCTTTTTTGGGTTTTTTTTGGATCATCTTGAATCCTCTTTTCCAGATGATTATCATGAGCTTTGTCTTTTCCAAGATCATGAAGATGACGGGAATAGGAGTCCCCTATCCGATCTATCTTTATGCCGGTCTTCTTCCCTGGTTGTTTTTTGCCAATTCAATCGCGGCCGCCATGGGGGCATTAGCAAACAATTCATCCCTAATTAAAAAAATATATTTTCCCAGAGAAATATTGATACTTTCGACTTTACTGGCTAAAGTGTTTGATTTTAGTTTGGCTATTATCATCTTCATCATATTAATGATATTT
>JBBTYO010000004.1:0-13261 GCA_038061735.1 Patescibacteria group bacterium | reverse complement strand
CGGCCTCACATAATCCAAAAGAATATAACGGTTTTAAATTTGGGACAGGTTATTCGGAAACGATGGTGACGGAGGAAATTGTGGCTTTTAGAGAGTTGGTCAAATCAGGAAAATTTATTTCACTTGAAAAAAAAGGCGAACGCGTTAAACAAGATATATTTCCAGACTATCAAAAAGATTTGTTAAGAAGAATTAGCAAAATAAAAAAGTTTAAGATAGTGGTTGATTCGTGTGCGGCCACCACGGGCTTGTTTTTGCCAAAAATATTACGTTCTGTAGGTTGCGAAGTAATCGAACAAAATACAACCCCAGATCCAACCTTTCCGGTTGGTGTTGCCGATCCGACCGAAAAAGAAGTCCAGGAAAGGTTAGCAAAAAGAGTTGTTGAGGAAAAAGCCGACCTAGGATTTTCTTATGATACCGATGGGGACCGCATGGGTGTAGTTGATAACGAGGGAAATCTCATTTGGAATGATACTTTGGTTTCTATTTTCTCAAAAGACGTTTTAGATTTTGCACCGGGATCAAAAATAATTTTCAATGTTTTATGCTCCAAACAAGTCGATGAAGTGATAAAACAAAATAATGGAATTGGTATCATGTGGAAGACCGGACACTCTTTTATTAAAGCCAAAGTCCGTGAAGAAAAGGCAATATTTGGAGGAGAATTAAGTGGGCATTTTTTCTTTGTTGATAATTTTTATGGCCATGATGATGGAGCAATCGCATCTCTTAGATTGTTGGCTTATCTAACACGAGTTAATCAATCGTTAAAAGAAGTAATTGCTAAATTACCCCATTATTTCTCTTCCCCCGAAATTAAGGTCGGCTGTGCTGATAATATTAAATTTTCTGTTGTTTCTGATAAAATCGGAGGAAAAATAAAGAAACTTTATCCAACGGCAAAATATGTAGAAATCGATGGGGTGAGAATGGATACGGAGGACGAAATGATGATCGTTCGAGCTTCGCAAAATGGTCCGTATTTAACAATTAAATTTGAAGGCAAAACACAGGAAAAATATGATTTATTAAAAAATCAGGTTGGGAAAATTTTACATAGTTTGAGCGAGATAGATTTTAAAACAGGCGTAAACGTTTCTTCACTTGATTAAATTTTCAACCTATAGTACAATATCACCCACGAGTAATGAAAACGTGACCCCTGCATTTTATATAATTACAAGAGAAATAGCTCGGGAGTATTTTCGAAATATAAAAAAAGCATTTGGTGATAAAGATGTTAGTAAAGATACGACTTATACTACCGGGCTCGGTTGCGTTGCGATTTCAGCACTTTTTTTAGTGGGTCTTTGTGAGACACCTTTTGCTATAGCTTTGGAAGGACCTATTGACATTGTAAGAGCTATTCGTTCTAGAAAGTCAAAAAAATAATTCTTCATTAGTTATTTAGTGTCATTCCCGCGGAGGCGGGAATCCAAGCTGAATATTCCTTTTAAAAATGTAATTATAGACTGGATCCCCGTCTTCACGGGGATGACAATATCCACCCATCTTGCTAAAACCTTCCGTTTTTACTATAATTAGAACACCCTATGCCAGACGATCAGCCCGCGAAGAACGAAAGTAATACAATTATATTATCCAAATTTACTCAGGCCTTGCTTGACACGTTTAAAACTGCAAAAAAAAGAGTCCGTCCCGATGATATTTCCGCCCTTTCAGTTTCGCAGACAGTCTCTTTTTTTGCTCTAGTTTATGAACGAGTTCGTAACGCTGTTGAATACAGAGAAGACCATTTGATTTTAAGAGCCGCTATTGAAAGAATTTTGAGACGTCGATTTTCTTTAAATCCCGATGGTCATGGTGAGGCAGAAAACCTACTTCGTGAGCTTCTTTGGGCACGTTATTTTGATAATGGAGTACTGGGTGCAGAAGACAATGTAGTTATTCAAAATTTGATAAGCAAATATGTTCTTCTTCGTCGTCAATTAGTAGTGGGTCGTGATAGTGAAATCAGAATTTTTCTCGATCAGTTTTTAATGGATCTTTTGACCAGCGAGATAGAAGAGTCCTTACAGCCAGAATCGGCAACTATTCAATCTAACCTATCCTCTTTTATTTTTCAGGTATTAAGAAGAAAAATAAAGATAGAAGGTTTAAAAGAAGATCAGAAAGATGCTTATTTCCTGGTTGCCATTGAAAAAGTTTTTGGGAAAAGTGACCGAGCTTATCTTCGCTATCGTCTATTTATTACTTTTTATAAAACCCTTCGTGATCATTCAGAAAAAGAACTTGAGATCCTAGGTTCGAAATTACCAGCAATCTTTAAAAAGATTGATGATATGGTTACCAATCCGTATGTAGATAATTTAATTAAATTTACCCGTAAACAGTTACCGCCATTTTTAATTTTATTTGCCTTGATTAAAAGCAAACCTGATGAGCTTCAAGCCATACTTACCAATAGAGAAAGACTTTGGAATGAAGTCGACCAGACTTGCCGGGATAAATATCAACATCTGGGAGCCCGGGTACGTACATTGGCAGTCCGCAGTTTTATCTATATTTTATTAACGAAGATGATTTTTGCCATAATACTTGAGGTACCTATTTCAATTTATATTTACGGAGAAGTCAATAAAAACGCAATTATTATCAACAGTATTTTCCCGCCGATTCTCATGATTGGGATTTTGGGATTTTTTAAAGTTCCTGGTGAAGAAAATACTAGGAAGATTTTTCAACGTATAATAGATATAATCAATGAAGATAAATCATTTGAAACTCGAGTCGCTTTTGTTCCAAAAAAATCTACACCAAAAAGACCTCTTTTGATTTTTGGTTTTACGGTTTTTTATACTCTGACATTTCTTGTCACGCTTTCTTTAATTTATGAATTTTTGAAGAATCTCGGTTTTAATTTAGTCAGTCAGGTAATATTCGTCTTCTTTGTCAGCGTCGTTTCATTCTTTTCCTATAGAATTCGCCAGGTGACTAAGGAACTAAGACTTGAGGAAAAAGCAAGTGTTTTGTCACCAATAGTAGATTTTTTCTTTATGCCGATGTTATCATTGGGAAAATTTTTTAGTTCCGAAATTGCTAAATTAAATTTCTTTATCTTTATCTTTGATTTCATCATCGAAGCACCGTTTAAATTGATCTTTGAGGTAGTTGAAGAGTGGATTTCGTTTGTGAGAAAGAGAAAAGAGGAGATTATTTAGATCTTGTAATAATACGTCGGAAAGGTATTCCGAGGGACTTTCTTAAATAATTTTTTCTTATATTCACTAATAGGAAATCCGTGTGAGATTATGATAGTCCTTTTTTTTAATTCTTTATCAAATTTTGGTAGTAACTTTTTGATCAACGCAGGAAATAAGAAAAGATAAATATAGTCAGCTTTTGTGAGATCAACCTTCAAAATATTTTTGACAACAAAATCAATTCGTAGATAAGTTCTATCAAATTTTGCTAATATTTTTGACCAAATAATTAATAAGCCATTGACATCAACCGCCATGCCGCGAACAGGGTAATTTTTAACAGCAGCACGAGTAATTCTTGCGTCTCCGCTGCCAAGTTCTACAAACAGCCCGTTTTTTTTGAATTTTACCTCTTTCAAAATTTCAAGAGCGAGTTTATTTTTAGTCGGTACGTAAGGTGCACCCATTGCTGACGAAAAAATCATTGACAATCCATAGACTGACATAAAAATAAGAAAAATCAGCAAAGCAAAAACTAAAACTAAATATAAGATAAGTTGAAGCATGTTTTAGTATAATAGAAATGTTCTATAGCTTCCATAGCTTAACGGATAAAGTACTGGTCTCCTGCCCGCCATGCGAGCCTTTATAGCTCAACGGACAGAGTACCTGTCTTCGGAACAGGTGATGGGGGTTCGATTCCTCCTAAAGGCACTGGCGAAGCAGGCGCGGTCGGAACCAGTGATGGGGGTTCGATTCCTCCTGGGAGCACTTGAATTTGGGTCCGTAGCTCAACTGGTAGAGCAGTGCCCTCTTAAGGCATTGGTTCGGGGTTCGAGTCCCCGCGGACTCACACTTTGACATGAGAGGTTGCCGTTTCAAACGAAACCTTACATGAAAAATTGCTTCTTTCTTTTGTTAATTCAGTTAATAATTTTACCATTCTTATCTTATCAACTCCTTGAAGAGGAAGCCTTAAAATACTAAACTCTAGACGAGACAAGTCAGGTGTTAAGTAGCCATTTTTAATTAATATTTCTTTAAAATCATCATCAACTGATATTTTTTTCCTCGGATCATGAGGCGAGATTACCATTTTTTGAGTAATTATTCTTTTAATATAATCTATTTGTTTTGGGACAAGTGTCGACTTTTCTGGGCCAAACCACGTGTATAACCGGTTGACTTGCTTAATTAGTCCGTCTACGGTTTGACGTTCAGCTTTCTCTTCTAAAGCTAATTCAGGCCGTAACTCAATTGAAGCTGATGCTTTATCAGCGATGGCGAGTGTCCTTTGCAAACTTTTCATATGGATATTTTTTTCTCGAAAATTTTCTGGATAAGAGATGCCGTCAGGTTGACCATATGAATGGTGGCCACCGACCAATCGTTTTAACATAGGATAATCACTAAGAATATTAAGAGTATCAGGAACGTGATTTTTGACCTGTTCTCTTTCTTCTGAATCAAATTTCTTTTTGCTATTAAAAAGATTCTTTTGTTCATATTTTCCTACATCATGAATTAACCCTGGAATAAATCCTGAAAAAAAATTAATGCGTGGATAAATATTCTGGTAAAATTCCTGACATAAGGAACCATAAATTAATCCAACTGATATTGAATGGTCAAGCGCCCCCCCCATATCAAGAGCGGTTAAAATTGTATCAAGAACGAAAATAGATTCGCGAAGTTTACTATAACTATATGGTTTTAGTATTGCAACACATTCTTTATGTAATTTAGTATCTATACTCCAGTCACTTATTGGTTTTTCTATATTACTAAACAAACGAGTCGGATTTTGCTCTGATGTATTTGGCATTGGCATACAATTAATATTGTATCAAATCAATTATGATTTAATAAAAGTTGCTAAGTATAATTTCTCTACAAATTAATTTGTAATTTTTCTATTGATTTTCTTGTTCGTTTACTCTATATTAAATTTATGGTGCGGAAAGTTGTAATTCTTTTTATCATCTATTTATTTCTTAATATTCTAAATCTATTCTTGATAGACAAGGCTTTTGCCTATTCTAATACTCGTAGGGATTTTGACCAAGTTTTGGGAGAGATTTCGGACAGAAAAAACAATAGTAGTAACTATCAATTTACTGCTTCATATAAAGCAGATTTATCCGATGGGTATACTGCCGAAATTAAACCAGGAGATGCTCGAGCAGCCAATCTGAAAGCATTTCTACGTAAATATAACTCTGATCTTTATAATCATACTGATAAGATAATCGAGGTTTCAGACAAATATGGATTTGATTACCGTCTACTTCCTGCAATTGCTATGCAGGAATCAAACCTTTGCCGTCTCATACCGGAAAATTCATTTAACTGTTGGGGGTGGGGGATTTATGGAACTACGGTGACAAGATTTGACTCCTATGACGACGCAATTGAAACAGTCGGAAAAGGGATTAAAGATAATTATATAGACGAAGGATTAGTTACTGCATCAGCTATTATGGCAAAATATACTCCATCCTCGAAAGGCAGTTGGCAACACGGTGTAAATACATTTATGAAAGCACTAGAATAAATTTATGGTATTAATAGCGCACTGATCGCGTTAGCAATCAAACAACCACCAAGTAGGATTGCTGTTAAGACCAGCCGTGATTTTTAGAGTTCGACGAACTCCTTCAATTTTTAAATTTTTTTGTGAACTTTCTTTCATGATATATTCGATAATTAATTTTTAATTTTGATTACTGAACACTTCTGGAATTTGATAGTTCCTGGGACATTGAATATTGAGTTCCTGATTTTTTACTACGAACTACAAATGCTGAACCTCTCTTTTTCTTTTTAGACATTAAAGCCTGAAGCCATGTTTTTGATTCTCCAACTTTAGCTCTTATTGTCCTTAAAATATTCAATACAAGTTCTAGAAAACGAATATGGTAGACGCCGACTTTTTCAGGGAGGCTGTTAATTGTCAAATTTTCAACATCTTTGACATCGTTGATAAGGGAAGCATCGGCTTTCTTAATCATTTCAATTTCTTTTTTAATCGCATCAGTCAGCTCTTGAATCTGCTTTTTTATTAGAGTAGATTCATAATATTCTTGGTAATTAAAGATTTTAACTTCCTGCTTACCGGTTTTTACTTTAGAAGTTTCCTTATTAAAGTTAAATTCGTTACCAAGACTATCATTTTCATGATCGTCATTTCCTCCAAAAAACTGATCTAGCATTCCGCCTCCGATTTTTCCAAAAGCATCAGCGGTATTTTTTGCAGTTGAAGTACCCAAATCACGAAGGGATTCGAGAGGATTTTTTGCTGGATCGTTTTGACTTTTTATTTTGGTATTTTGCATTTTTACCATGCCTATATTTTACTACAGGCTAATTAGATAGTCAAGCGTCTTTTGTTTTCTTAAAATGGTTGCGTAATAGTAACTGTTTTGTACAGCCATCTTTCTTTCTTTTTCATCTTTTATGTTAACAAAAAGTTTATCTAAATCGGCTTGTTCCACCTTCAAATTTTCTTTATCTGCAATTTCCGCTAAGATAAACTCTAATTTATAAGTATCCTCAGTTTCCTTCTTAAATTGAGCCTTAAGTGATTCCATAGTTAGATTCTTTGATTTAAGATAGTTTTCAACAGTCAAGCCTAGCTTTGAAATTTCATCCATCAAGTGTGTCAGACGATGATTAATTTCTTCTTCAATTACCAAGTCTGAGACTTCAATTTTAGCTTCATTTAATAAAGCTGTAAGAACTTCATTTAAAAGTTTATTTTTATCTTCTTCGGGCTTTTTTGCATCTTTATCCTTTCCAGGTACCCAAATATTTGATTTTTGAGCCTTAATCTTAGCTTCCTTAATAACTTTTTTATAATCACCAAGTGTGATAGTTGGCTTTTCGGCTACGGTAATTTTTATTTGCCAATCTTCTCCCTCTTTAGCTTTGACTAAATCGACTTTAGGGGAAATTATCGGTTTTAAACCTTCTTTTGTCAGAACTTCTTGATATATACGGGAGATCATTTTTTGAGCCAATTCTTGATAAAGATTGTCTTTATGGATATGTTTTTCAGCAATGGCTTTTGGAACCTTTCCCGGGCGGAATCCCTCAACGGTAAGTTTTTGTTGAAGTCTTGTGAAAGCCTCTTCTTCTTCTTTTTTGATATCTGCTTTGGGCACCTCAACTATCAACTGAGAAGTATTTTTTGGAAGTTTTTCCTTTTTGTAGCTATACATTCTTATAATTGTACAGGAAGTTGATCTGAAAGCAATAACATTTTTTCCTCTTCTTTTTCAAATTGATTCACAAAATAATTTACTCTAACAGCCCAAGTTGGACTTTCGGAATAGATAGGGCCAATGTCTTCAACTGTTAAAGCGCCTTTCTTTATATAACCATTTTTTAGGCCTTTAGCAACGGTATCAATACCTTCATCCCATGTTTTAAACATCATGTAACCTCTGGCCCAACCAAAAGGATTGAAAGAATTTGGCCAAATAAATTTACCAAAAGTAGATTCAAGTCCGGCAATTGAAGGTAAAAGATAACAGTCTATTTGATATTTTATACAGGCTTTAACAAATGATTCACTTGCTTCTGCCATTGGAGAATCATATCTTTTAAGAACATTTTCAATTGCAATCTTTATTTTTTTTTGACGAAGTTGCTCTATATCATCTGTATTAATAAAAGAATTATGAAGTAAAGGAGCCGATGCGCCGGCGACGATTTCGGCTTTTATTGGAATAGCCGAGAGAAAAAAGAAAAGGGAAAAC
This sequence comes from Patescibacteria group bacterium, assembly GCA_038061735.1. Taxonomy (GTDB): domain Bacteria; phylum Patescibacteriota; class Microgenomatia; order UBA1406; family GWC2-37-13; genus GWC2-37-13. The sequence goes on along the minus strand of JBBTYO010000004.1, from coordinate 5,334 downwards.
ATTATAAACGTAAATATCTTTTTCATAGGGTTTTGTAAATACTTTATTAATATATCCGCCATTTCTTCCCTTTCGCCTAAGACGGCTAAAGGAGCGAAAAGAGGCGGATTTGAGTCCGTATCCCGATTAAATCGGGACGGACTCATAAAAAAAATCCTAAAGCTTTTCTAAAAATTAGAAGAACCTTAGGATCTAGTTTGGCATTATAGCAGATAACTATAGGAATGTCAAGGATTAGCACTTTAAACCTATAGCCATTGTTCTATTAACCATAAAACAATGTGAGTTATAATGTACCAATGAAAAAACAAACTTTCTTCACATATTCATTCGGTTGTCGTGTCAATCAGGCTGAAAAGGAAGTAATAGATCGCGAAATGCAAAATAACGGATTTAGCCTCAAGAAGCAATCACCAAACATATCTATCATCAATACTTGTGCTATCACTCACAAAGCTGAACGTGAAGCAAAACAGTTGATTTATAGGCTTAAACGAGAAAATCCAAATGGTCAAATTGTTATTACAGGTTGCTCAGCCACCTACTGGAAAAAGAATGATTTACTCAAAAACCTCCCAATTGACTTAGTAGTTGATAATATTAACAAAGAATTTCTTGTCAAATTAATTCAAAACAGATTGTCTGGCCAAGCTAGTTCTAACCTCGGAGGTCAGAATAAGATTGGCATGGATAAATATTTAAATTCAGGAAGGGCGTTAATTAAGATACAGGATGGTTGTCAAAGGTTTTGCAGTTACTGCATTGTGCCTTATCTTCGCAGTAATCCTAAATCAGAAAAAATTAAAAATTTAGAATTAAGAATTAAGAATTTGGGGAAAGAAATCAACGAGATAATTTTTACAGCTATTAACACCGAGGCGTTTGGATTTGACACAGGAGAAAAACTAATCACTTTAATCGATCAAACGATTGAAGCGACTAAAATTCCAAGAATAAGTTTTGGATCAATTCACCCTTGGAGTATTAATGATGAATTTTTAAATTATTATAAAAAAATATTACCTTTAAAGCGGTTGGTTAATTTTTTTCACGTGCCAATCCAGTCTGGTTCAAATAAAATATTAAACTTAATGAAACGAGGTTATACTCAAGAAAAAATGCTGGAAAAGCTAAATAAACTGCACAAAATTAATCCACTAGTCTTGATAGCAACGGATGTCATTGTTGGTTTTCTTGATGAGACTGATAGAGATTTTCAAGAGACCTATGATTTTCTAGAAAAATCACCTATTTCAAAATTTCACATATTTCGATTTTCAAAACGTGATAATACTTCTGCTCATTATATGAAGAAAAATTTTAAAGAGCCATCGGTAGCTGTAAAATTTAAAAGATCAAAAATTTTGGCAGATTTGGGAAAGAAAAAATATGAAATGTTTCTTAAAAAAAATATTGGGAGAACTTCAACTATCTTATTTTTAAATACAGAAGTTGACGGTTATAGAGAAGCATTACTTGATAATCAATTGCCAATTTATATAAAAATAAATAAGCCTATACAACCTGCAAGATTGCATGTGGCTAAAATATTGGAATATAAAAAAGGAAGATTATTTGGTAAACTATTGTAATAGGACTCGTAGCTCAGTTGGCTAGAGCGTTACATTGACATTGTAAAGGTCACAGGTTCAAGTCCTGTCGGGTCCACAAAATTTAGTATTGACAGTCAGAGATTAAATGTTAAAATGAATTTATGAAAAATAAAGTAGTTTCAAATTGCACTTGTACCACCCTTCTCTAGGAGGTGTACTTTGTGTAAAAGCTACCCTCCGAAAGGAGGGCTTTTTTATGATATACAACAATATATTAGAATTAATAGGTAATACGCCCTTAGTAAAAATCAATAAATTAAATCCCAATCCAAAAGTCACTTTGTTGGCCAAATTAGAATTTTTTAATCCCGGTGGAAGTATTAAAGATAGAATCGGTCTTTCAATGATCGAATCTGCCGAAAATAGAAAAATATTGTCAAAAAAAAGTGTTATTGTTGAAGCAACCGGCGCTGGCAACACAGGATTGGGGCTGGTTATGACAGCCAGTGTAAAAGGTTACAAGACGATTTTGGTGATTCCTGATAAAGTCAGCGATGAAAAAAGAAATTTATTGCGTGCTTATGGAGCGAAAGTTGTAATTGCTCCGACTGCCGTCCCACCTGAAGATGAGCGAAGTTATTATAAGGTTGCGGAGAAAATAGTCAATGAAACACCAAATGCTTTTAATCCAAACCAGTATTATAACCCTGATAACCCAAAAGCTCATTTTAAGACAACCGGACCGGAAATATGGAAAGAGACAAATGGAAAAGCCACTCACGTTGTAGTTGGTATGGGAACAGGTGGAACGATCACTGGAATCGGAAGATTTTTAAAAAAGAAAAATCCTGATATAAAAATTATTGGAGTTGACTCTATTGGATCAATTTATTACGAATATTTTAAAACTGGAAAATATAAAAATGCCCTTAAGACTTGGAAGATGGAAGGGATAGGCGAGGATTTTATCCCAAAAACGATGGATTTTTCGATTGTTGATCAAGTCATCCCCGTCAGTGATAAACAAGCCTTTTTAACGGCCAGAGAATTAGCAAAAAGTGAAGGAATTCTATCTGGAGGAACTAGCGGAGCAGCCCTTTATGCCGCCCAAAAATTAGTTAAAAAATTAAAACGCGGATTGGTCGTTATTATTTTTCCCGATTCGGGTCGCAGTTACCTATCAAAATTTTACAATGACGATTGGATGAGGAGTAATATATGAAAGGATTTACAACCAAAGCTCTGCATAGTCATTATAAACCAAATAAGGAGGACGGAGCGATCATTCCGCCAATTCATTTGAGTTCCACTTTTAAATTTGAAAATGAAGGTGGTTATGATTATTCACGAACGGTCAACCCGACTAGAATCATATTAGAACAAACTTTAGCTAGGCTTGATGGCAATTCTTTTGGTCTAGCCTACAGTTCCGGTTCAGCCGCCTTAGCAAACATCGTTGCCTTGTTAAAGAAAAATGAAGTGATATTATTTTCGACCGATGCGTACGGAGGAACCTATCGGTTTATTGTACGAGTCGCCGGAAATCAAGGAATAAAATATAAAATTATCGATCTAACAGATCATGATCAAACTGAAAATATATTAAAAGTTGGCGGAATTAAAATTATTTGGCTAGAAACCCCGACTAATCCCTTATTAAAGGTTGTAGACATTTCCCGTCTATCAAAATTAGCAAAAAAATACCATTCACTACTGGTTGTTGATAACACATTTGCTTCTCCGATTATCCAGCAACCGGCCAAATTAGGGGCTGACATCGTCGTTTATTCAACAACCAAATATATTAACGGTCACAGCGATATCATTGGGGGAGCCCTGACAACCAGTAATCCCGATCTTTATACAAGATTAAAATTTCTTCAAAATGCCATTGGAGCGATCCTCTCTCCTTTTGATTCTTGGATGACCTTGCGAGGCCTAAGGACACTGGAGTTGAGGATGCATCGTCACATTGATAATGCTCAAAAAATAGCAGCTTTTTTAAATAAGCATAAAAAAATAAAAAAAGTATATTATCCTGGATTATTTACCGGAAAACAAAAAAAGATCGTCAAAAAACAAATGAGGCGGCCCGGCGGGATGTTATCTATTGAGTTAAAAGACAAATACGATGTTAAAAAGTTCCTTAACTCTTTAAAATATTTTCCACTTGCCGAAAGCCTTGGCGGAGTCGAATCGCTTATTGATCATCCGGCCTCAATGACTCATGCATCAATCCCAAAAGAAGAGCGAGAAAAAATTGGATTGACTGAAAGTTTATTGCGAATATCAGTCGGAATTGAGAATATTGAAGATTTGATAGAAGACTTAAAACAGGCACTTGAAAAAATATAATAATAATTTGGAGAAAAAATTGATAAGTTGTTAAATAAAAAGGTTTTTCCAATTAGCACTTGATTTTAAAAAATTAAGGTGTATATTTGATCTATGAAAATAAAACTTATCGTTAATGGCACAACTACTACTCTCGTTTAGGAGGGTAGTTTTTTGTGTGAAATTTCCCTCCGAAAGGAGGGCTTTTTATTATAAATTATAAATAATCAAATGAAAAAGATACTGGTTACCGGCGCCTACGGTTTGGTCGGTACCGATTTGGTTTTAGCACTTCGAAAGAAGTACAAGAGTAGTGAAATTATTACTCTTTCCCACAAGACGACCCATAACCAATTTGATGTTATTTCTGAAAAAGGCGACGTCCGTGATGAAAAAAAATTAGAAAAAATTATTAAAAAACATAATATAGGTATGGTTTATCATCTGGCCGGTCTTCTTTCAGTTGCCAGCGAAAAAAATCCTGATCTGGCTTGGGATGTTAATCTGGGGAGTTTAAAAACAATCCTTGACCTGGCTGTTAAGTATAAATTTTTGCTTTTTTGGCCCAGCTCGATTGCGGCCTTTGGAGCTACGACTCCCAAAATAAATACGCCTCAAAGAACAGTCCTTGAACCAACCACGATGTATGGAGTCAATAAAGTAGCCGGCGAACTTTTATGTCAGTATTACTTTTTAAGATATGGTGTCGATAGTCGAAGTTTGCGCTATCCGGGTTTGATTGGTTATAAAACACCGCCTGGAGACGGAACGACCGAATATTCTGTCCATATTTTTTATGGTGCAATTAATGAGAATAAATATACCTGTTTTTTAAAAAAAGATACCCGTCTACCGATGATGTATATTGACGACGCTATTTACGGAACCATAAAGCTAATGGAGGCATCGGCCAAAAAAATTACTGTGCGTACCAGTTATAATTTTGGAGCCATTAATTTTACCCCAGTAGAACTGGTCGACGAAATTAAAAAATTGTTACCAGGTTTCAAATGTGATTACAAACCTGATCAAAGACAAAAAATCGCTGACTCTTGGCCAAAATCAATTGATGATTCACAGGCAAGAGACGACTGGGGCTGGAATCACAAATATGATCTTAAAAAAATGACCAAAGTCATGTTGTCACAATTAAAAATTAAATTAAAAAAATAATATGTCACGTAAAAACTTTTTTTCAGTATTAAATCAGGAAATTGATAGAATTGATAAAGCAAAAATTTCAAAACGTTTTGAAAAAATCATCGATGGTTTTACAAAAGAAAAATCCCCCAAGGCCATTATTGGTAAGAAAAAATATCAAGTTTTTAACTCAAACGATTATCTTGGTCTTCGTCACAATCCGCTTTTGAAAAAAGCTGAAAGGGAAGCTTCGGAAGTTTTCGGCACTGGTCCAGGAGCGGTCAGATTTATTTCCGGTAGTCTAAAA
>JBBTYO010000003.1:0-4469 GCA_038061735.1 Patescibacteria group bacterium | reverse complement strand
TCAGGATGTTCTGCACAATATTTTTTACAGCTTTCGTCGGAGTCACAACCGCCAGGACCTTTTTTTCTATTTTTATCGTCAGACGAAGGGCCGCCTCCAAATTTTTTACATTCATCCGGATTTTTTTCGCAGTAAACTTTACAACTATCCTCGGAATCACAACCTCCCGGTCCAACTCGGCGTTTGCCACCTTCCAATCCCGTTTGTTTAGCAAATTCAGAACATTTATCTTTATTTGCCTCTTGTTCACAAATTGCCTTACAACTAGTTGGCGAGTCACATCCAAGTATTTCTTTTGCTTTTTCCAGCACTTTTTTATCACCCGGGTTTTTCTGTCCCGTTTCTAACCCGTTTTTCTCGGCAAAAGATTGGCATTTTTCAAAGTTTGCTTCTTGTTGACAGATTTCTTTACATGATTCTTCCGAATTACACCCAAGCTCCACTTTGGCCGATTGTATCAAAGCCTGTCGTTTTGTATCGACTTCCGGTTCTTTATAAAATCCTTTTTTCTTGGCAAATGATACACAGGCATCCTTATGTGTTTGGTCTTCACAATAAGTACGGCATTCTGATACGGAAGCACAATTGCCTAATTCCGCAACTGGAAAAGCAACTCCAAACTTTTTAGCTTTATCTTCTGATGTTTCCTGGGCGACGCTTATCCTCGCAAAAATAGACAGACTGATAATTAAAAGCAAAAACGGAACTAAGATGGAAAAAATATATTTTTTCATTTTGCTAATTCATCAAATGGGTTATTAGTTTGTTCAAATGGATTGCTGTATTGCTTATCAGTCGTACCAGTCGGGGCAAATGGATTTGCATATTCTTCTTTTAAAGAAACAGCTTTAGTAATAGTAGGAGTTGGAACAAGACTTTTTTTTGTTATGTTTAATTTCGATTTAAGTGTGAACAATGTTACGGAGGTAACTACCAATAAAATAAAAAAAATACTTAATATCACCAAAAGGGGATTAGATTTTTGAGACGGTGGTGCAACCGTCGGATTTAATTCATCAATCATGTTTAATATTATGAAAAAATTTACAAACAAAGTCAATACATATAAAACAATTGGATTAGTTACCAAAACTCAGTGATTTATGAAGACGTCGTTTTCTGGTTTTTTTTGTAAAGTTACTTGAAAGAACGCTGATGTTGCCGTCAACTTCGAGGACTGCTAAGTCAACCGCCTCAATATTTTTAACTCCATGTTCTCTTATGGCCGCCTCTAATTCTTCATGTGATATCTGCGCTTTTTCTAAATGTTTATGAAAAACTTTGCCTTTATAAACCAATAATATCGGACTGCCTTGAATTGTTTCGCTGATTCTTTTTGATTTATATATTAAGTTTTTCAATAACCAGTTAGCAATAAACAATGATCCTGCTGCTGTCAAACCTCCAATCAAAGTTATATTACTTCCAACCATGGCTGCCTGGAGAGAATTGCTGATAAGTAAAATAAAAACCAGATCAACGACGGAAAGCTGAGTAAGTTCTTTCTTTCCAAAAAGTCTGATTGCCAGTATTACAAACAAGTAAACAACAACTGAGCGAATCGCTATTGAAACTAACATAAATTTATTATACCTTATTATTATTAGTTTAAATTATATGGAACAAAAAATTAATCGCTATGTTAAGGGTCACATGATGACAATAATGATCGTCATTTTAATTAGTTTTTTGTTTTTGTTTTTAGGTGAATTTTTTCTTTTTCGAAAAATAATGTCTCTTAACCAGATTGTTTCCGAAGGCTTTATGCAGATTAAAGAAGCTGGGAAAAATAATATTAATTAAATGGAAAACAAAAACTTTTCTGGAAACTTTTTAGCAGCCGTTATCTTTACTATTCTTGGTTTGCTAACAATTAAGTTTTTTAATATTTCTTATCCTATGACGATCGTCAGCACAACTCAATCTTCTGAGTTGGCTGTTGTTGGAGAGGGAAAAGTAGAGGTTACCCCGGATACCGCGTATATTGATGCAGGAATTACTATTGACAAGGCTTCATCAGTCGGTGAAGCTCAAAAAAAGATCAATGAAATCAATAATAAAATTATTAATGCTTTAAGAGAAATTGGGATTGAAAAGGCTGATATCAAAACCTCAAACTACTCGATTAATCCAAATTATAAATACGAAAATAACGAGAATCGAGTTGACGGATATAATGGAAGCGTAACGATTGAAATTAAAGTCAGAGATCCTCAATTGGCATCAAAAGTGATTGAAACGGTCACAACGGCCGGAGCCAATCAAATTAACGGATCCCGTTTTGTTGTTAATAAACCAGAGCTTTACCGAGAAGAAGCCCGCAATGCCGCCATTAAGAACGCTAAAGATCAGGCTCAAAAAATTGCCAAAGACCTTGGAATAAAATTAGGAAAAATTACCAATATTGTTGAAACTTCACCGGGACAAACCACTCTTCCTATTTACGCAAAATTATCAGCTGATAGCCTGGGAGGCGGAGGAGGACCGACGATTGAACAAGGATCCCAGACCATAACGTCAGTAGTGACTTTGTATTTTGAGAAAAGGTAAAGACGCAAAATTTTGCGTCTCTACAAAAATTACTCTGTTTTAACAAGCTCCAACTCAACGATTGCGTTGGCCTGCATGATGATCGATTTTTCGTTGTTTAATTTTAATTCTTCATTTTCCGGTTTAAGATTTAATGAGATTTCTGACCTTCCGTCTAAATATTTTTTTGTTAGCTTATAACTGACTCCGTCTAAGTTTTTAAAGGTCACCGGTACCGCTTCATAATTGCGGCCGGATTCATCATAATTGGTCAAAATCAATACTATTTTTTCTTCTTTTTTACTGGCAATCGCGCTGACGTTGCTACCTTCGCCATCAACCATTAGTTGACTTCCTTCTAGATCATTTAAAAGTTTTAGAGCTTTATAGCGGGGTTTTTCTTCTCCTTGATAAGTTAAAATTCCCCAGGAAAGAGTTGGTCCGTCTTTTATTTCAAATAAGAATGACTGTTCGAGTCGAGCGCTAATTAAATTCCTTAAAGAAGCAACTGTATGAGCGGCTCCGACTGCAGTATCAGCTATCTGATTTTTTTCTGAATCATAACCCCATTCAGAAATAATTTTTGGCAGATTTTCATAGCGGTCATATTTCGGATCTTCTCCCAACCATTTATTTATATTAATGATGTCTTGAGTATAGTCATCAGTTTTTTTTGAATAATGATGCCAGCTAATAAAATCTATTCTTAAATTATTGGCAATAATATAATCTAAGAATTTCTGAATCCAATTTTTGTACAAAGCAGTCGTCACCGGTCCGCCAATTTTATAAGTTAAAATATTTTGCGCTTGTTGTGCTCCCTTAACTGAATAAAAATAGAGGTCACTATAGCTTTTTGCTCCAGTGTATTTCCATTTACCAAAACTTTCTAAATCGGGTTCATTCCATACTTCGTAATAAATGTCTGTTTTCCAAAAATTCTCCATTGCACCACAAGGCAAAACCGTATCGCGACCGCTGTAATGTTCAACGGTTTTTTGAACTAAAAAGGTCCATTCATTCCAATTCTTTGGCTTGCCGATTAAAGAACCGTCCTCAGACATGGTTGGAGGCATATAACCTAAAGAAAAAAACGGTTTGGCACCGGTGTGATAGATATCGCAAACCGTCTGATCAAGTTTGGAAAAATCGAATTTTAAATTATTTGAAGGGTCGCGCGTTACGACTTCATAAAAATCATAGATATGATCAAGGCGAATATATTTTGGATAAAGTCCAGAGACCTTGGAAACGACGTTTTCCAGCATTCTTACCCCTGCCTCTTCACCTCCCTGAGCCAACGCTTTCCAACGATCAGGAAACGGACCGGAAGTTTTATTGACATCAACAATAATGTTTGCTTTTACTGAAGCAGCTTTAGAGAAGTATTGAAAGTAATAAAATAAAACAGGAACGGCGATTGCCAAAACTATTATAAAAATAACCAATTTTCTGAGCATGTTTTATTCTAACAAAATTACCATAATTAAAACGATCTATAAACGCCTTTTGTAAGAGTCAAGATCTTTGACAAAACTATATCACAACATATTAGTTATTGTTTTGTGTCATCCCCGTGAAGACGGGGATCCAGACTATTAGTACCTTATAAATGTATATTAGCTTGGATTCCCGCCTCCGCGGGAATGACAATATGTGTTAAGGAACGTAAACTCTTATTCCTTTATTATATCTTCTTCTGGTATAAGTTTACCGACTGGTTCTTTGGCTAATTTTTGAGCCTCCATTTCATCAAAATAATCTTCTAATAACTCCTGTATTCGGACAAATTCGTCTATATCTAACATTACCGCCTTAGGTTCGGATCGATGAAAAATATAAGTGACGCCGTTTTTCTTTACCAAATTAAGAAGGCCTAAAGCATCTTCTCTCATATCAGTAATGGTTTTAACGTTCTTTGAAGTTGGGATTAACATAAG
>JBBTYO010000002.1:0-12483 GCA_038061735.1 Patescibacteria group bacterium | reverse complement strand
GGTGGAAAAGGAAGTTTTAATGAGGAAGCTATTTTAGATTATGTTAAAAAACATGAAATAAAAAAATTTCAAATAAAGTATTTATTCACGAGTGAAAAAGTATTAAGAAATTTGCATGAGGGGAATATTGATTATGGTTTATTTGCAATCCAAAATGCGGTGGGGGGAGTGGTTGAGGAATCGACCCACGCGATGGCAAAATACAAGTTTAAAATAGTCGAAGAATTCCAAATATTAATAAGTCATAGTTTAATGAAAAGAAAAGATGTCGATCTAAAAAATATTAAGACAATCATGGCTCATTCACAAAATTTCCGTCAGTGCAAAGATAATTTGGCAAAAAAATACTTAAATTTAAAACAGGTAAGTGGCCAAGGTGATTTACTTGATACGGCAAAATCTGCTGAAGCATTGGCCAAAAATAAGATTGATAAAAATACCGCTATTCTTGGACCAAAAATTTTGGCAACAATATACAATTTGGAAATTATTGATGAAAATTTGCAGGACAACGAAAATAATTTAACGACATTTTTTTTAGTTAGTCGGTAATATGAATACAAAATTTGCCCAAAGAGTAAAAAAACTAATTGATCCGACGCTTGAAAATAGTTTTAAATTAGCTTCAAAGCCAGGAATTATTTCTTTAGCCAACGGAATGCCTGATCCGGAGCTATTTCCAATTGAGGAAATTAATTTGGCTGTTAAAAAATTACTAAAAAACGACGGAAAAAAAATTCTTCAATATGGTCAGACGGCTGGAATTCTTGAATTAAGAAAGACAATTGCTCAATATTATTCAAACAAATGGAATAAAAATATCTCTTTTGATGAGGTGTTGATTACAACCGGTTCCCAACAAGCCCTCGATTTATTAGGAAAAACTTTTTTGGAAAAAGACGACTATGTGATTACAGAAAATCCGACCTATTTTGTTGCTTTATCCACTTTTAATGGCTATGAAGTTCAGTATAAAACCATTCAACTAAAAGAAGACGGAGTCGATATAAAGCAGTTGGAAAATCATCTGATAAAAAATAAAGAAAAAATAAAATTTATCTACGTTATTCCTACTTTTCAAAATCCTTCCGGAAATTGTTGGTCTGAAGATGTTAGAAAAAAAGTAATAAAATTAATCGCGAAATATAATTGTTTATTGATAGAAGACGATCCTTACTGCGAGCTTTATTTTAACAATCAATCACCTCATAGCCTTATAAGTTTAGACCGTCAGGGGTTAGTAGTATATCTTGGAACATTTTCTAAGACTTTTTGTCCGGGATTAAGGATCGGTTATATAATCGGTCAAAAAGAATTAATAAAGAAATTATCTTTGGTCAAGCAAGGTATGGACCTTCATAGTCCGACACTTTCCCAATATTTAATACATGAATTTGTAAAAGACGAACCGAAGTTTAATATGCATATTAATAAGATAAGATTGCATTACAAAGAAAAATGTCAGTATATGCTTAAATGTTTAAATAAATATTTACAAAATAAGGCTATCTGGACTAATCCACAAGGAGGAGTTTTTATTTGGTTGACAATTCCGGGGGTTGACTGCAGGGAACTTTATAAAAATGCCATTGCTCATGGATTAGCTTTTATGCCAGGTTATCCGTTTTATGCAAATCAACCAAAATTTGATACGATTAGGTTGTCTTTTGCAACCCTGAGTAACAAAGAAATTGAAAAGGGAATAAAAATATTAAGAGATTTAATATATAATCTTCTATGACCATACAAGATAGAATCGATTTAATTAAACAAGTAGGTGAGGAAATTATTCAGGAAGGGGAACTAAAGAAACTTCTTGAGAGCGGGGAAGAGTTGATTGCTTACGACGGATTTGAACCTTCCGGACAGATCCATATTGCCCAAGGAATTGTCCGGGCTATTAACGTCAACAAAATGATTAAAGCCGGAGTAAAATTTCGGATGTGGGTAGCCGACTGGCACGCAATGGCAAACAATAAAATGGGAGGGGATTTGGAAAAAATTAAAATCGTTGGAAAATATTTTATTGAAGTCTGGAGAGCGAGTGGTATGGATCTCTCAAAAGTGGAGTTTATGTGGGCTTCGGACATGGCAAAAAATTCCGATTACTGGAAGTTGGTGGTTCAAGTTGGTAAATCAAATGCTTTAAAAAGATTTATTAGAACGGCTGAAATGATGGGTAGGGAGGAATCTTTGGATAAACTGACAGGCGCTCATATTATCTATTCTTGTATGCAGGTGGCTGATATTTTTATGTTGGGAGCCAAAATTACTCAACTGGGAATGGATCAGCGAAAAGTTAATATGCTGGCACGTGAGGTTGGACCAATGTTGGGATATTGGAAACCTGTCGTCGTCTCACATCACATGTTGATGGGTCTATCTAAGCCAGCCAGGCCTATTCTAACCTCGGAGGTTAGAACTGGGTTGGCAGAGAACGCTATTCAGAGAACGATCGAAAGGAAAATGTCAAAGTCGATGCCGGACAGCGCGATTTTTATGACCGATACGAATGAGGATATTAAACGAAAAATCAACAAAGCCTATTGTCTCGAAGGAGATATTGAAGAAAATCCGGTTTTGGAATATTATAAATATATTGTTTTTGAGTCTCTTGAAAAATTAGGAATTAAAGAAGTAAAAATTGAGCGACCGGAGAAATTTGGTGGGAATATTTCTTTCAAAACATACGAAGAACTGGAAAAAATTTTTGCCGAGAAAAAAGTTCATCCGATGGACTTGAAGGCGGTTTTGATCAAATACTTAGATCATCTGATCGAGCCGGTCCGACGCCATTTTGAGGAAAACGAAGAAGCGAAAAAACTATTGGAGCAAGTCAGGAGCTTTCAAGTGACGAGATAAACTAATTTACCTTTTTGAAGCAGATGTTATCTTTGAAAGCGATTCACGACCTCTTATTGAGACCTCGTTTATATATGCCATTCCCCAAACAACAAAACCACCTACCAATTCTGGAGGGTATACAACTCGTCCTAAAACGTCTGTTGGACGAACTTTCTTTACTCTAGCTACTGTACTGTTCATTAACATGTCACCAGTATCAAGCACAACAAAACTTCCTTTTTTTAGCATATTAGGCCAATAATACTTCTTCTTCTTCTTCTTTTCAAGTCTAAATATTCAATTTAGATTGGACGCAGACCCCGCATTACCGCCCCTCCGAGGCATGGATGTAAACAATGCGAGGAGGAAAGGTTAGTGTGGGGTAAAACGAAAATCACTTGATTTCTGTTTTATTTTCTATTATCATAGAAAAAGACCATGACTAATTATGTTAAAAATAGAATATATCTGGAGAGAACTTCTTGATCGGGTTATTGAGAAGCGAAATCCGGATTTTACCATCATCGAATTAGCCAAAAAATATTCTCTTTCAACGAGTGTCGTTAATCATGCCTTAATTCCTCTGCGTAATTTAAACATCGTTAAAATCAACAAAACCTCATCTAAAGTAGTTGATTGGGAGAGATTATTATTTTTCTGGGCGACGAGACGGAACTTAAAAAAAGACATTATTTATTCGACTTTTAGTCCCTTGCTGGTTTATGATAGAGAAGGCTTAATGCCGTCTGATGTCATTCCAACAGTCTTTACTGGCTTTCGTCATCTATTAAAAAAAACACCGGCAGATTACGATCATATATATTTTTATTCCAATAAAATTGAGAAAATTATTAAAAGGTTTCCAAAAAGCAAACGTCCGCCAAATATTTTTATTTTAAAACCTGACTCATATCTAATAAAATCTAAAAAACTTGGTTTAGCCCAGCTTTTTGTTGACCTTTGGAATTTACCAGAGTGGTATGCAAAAGATTTTCAAGAAGCGGTTCTGTTAGAAATTAAAAGGAATATTGAATCTGGATTCCCGCCTTCGCGGGAATGACAAATATGTTTTATCAACAATTTTTGACAGACAAAAGCTTTTTTCTTCTAACAGAGCTGAAAAAACAGTTTAAATTTACCCTTATTGGTGGTTGGGCGGTCTATTTTTATACTAATTCATTAAAGTCAAAAGACATTGATATGATCGTTGATTTTTCGGAGCTTGAACAGTTAAGAAAAGAATTTCCGATCGAAAAAAATGAGCGACTAAAAAAATATCAGATAAAAATAGAGGAGATAGACATAGATATTTATATGCCTTTTTATTCTGATTTAGGTTTACCGGTTGAAGAAATTATTAAAAAAACAACTTTGGTCAACGGTTTCGTCCTACTGGAAAAAGAAGTATTACTGATAACAAAATTAAAGGCTTATCAGGATCGCGGAGCGAGTGTCAAAGGTCAAAAAGATTTAATAGATATTATTAGTTTGGTTTTGCTTGAAGATTTTGATTTTAAATATTTATCAAATTTAATCAAAAAATATTGTTTAGAAAAATATTCGGCGGTACTTAAAAAACTTATATCAGAAACAAAAGAGGTTGCAGAATTAAACTTGAATCAACACACTTTTGCTAAAAAAAAGAAAAAATTATTAGAGCAAGTTCACAGTTTTCAGGTGACGAGATAAGAAAATCTTCTTTTCAAGCGGAAAACAAGCATTTGACAATGAATTATCAAAGCCTTATATTAAAATCATGAAAAACAGCAAAAAAATAAACATGATTAATATTATGAGTGATCCAAAATATCAAGGGAAGCATGTAATATTAATCGCCAATAGAGTATACACAACTACAACTGGAACAATCGCGAATAAAATTATTGATCGGTTAGAAAAAAAATACCCAAAGGAAATTCCTGCCATAACATATATTCCAAAAGCTGACAGCTTAATTTTATGGTTTTAACATTTCCATACAAAAAAAAACCTTCATCAATTTTTAAACAAGTTTTTCGTCCAGTTGCTCAAGTTTTTTTATATTCGGAAGCCAAAAAAATTTGGTATGAAGTCTGGATGATCATTGATACTGGTGCCGACTACACTTTATTACCAAAACATTTTTCTGAAAGACTGAAAATTGATCTAAAAAAAGAGTGTCAGTTATTTAAGACAGCTGGAATCGACGGTGAAGAAAAAGTCTATCTTAAAAAAAATTTAAAAGTTGAAATAGGGAATTGGGAAAGGACTGTTCCGGTTGGATTTTTGGATAAAGAAAACATCCCACCGCTCCTTGGAAGGCAAGGATTTCTAGAAACTTTTGAAGTATTGTTTTCTTCAAATCATACGGTAAATTTTTCAATTAAATAATCTATGAACAAAAAACTTTTTGTTGGGAATTTGGATTTTGATGTTAAGGATATTGAATTAGAAAAACTTTTTATGACAGTTGGTAAAGTTGTTTATGCTGAAATTATCCGATTTTTTGATAAAAAATCAAAGGGATTTGGGTTTGTCGAGATGGAAACGGAGGCAGAAGCAAAAACGGCAATAGAGAAATTAAACGAAAGTGAATTTAGAAGAAGAAAAATTATTGTAAGTTATGCTCGACTACCGCAGTCCCTTTTGTCACAGTAATTTTTACGATTTTTTTATTCATCACATTACTTATTCCTCTCGTCGAGCCAAAAGAAAGTGTATCATCGATTAATCGATAGTACAGTCCTTCGGTTGTCACACCCTCTAATTGCTCACTGACAGAAATAATTGAGACTTCGTCGTCAATCTGTCCGTTGATAACAACTTCCTTATTTAAAATAAATATTTCTTTTTTCCCCTCGATAATTTTTATTTTTACCATTCTGTTTTCTGTCTGAACTTTTGCCAACAAAAAAATATTGGCAAGCATATGGTCGATACGGTCGCCTAAAACACCAAAAATAATTATTTTCTGGAATTTTTTTTCAAGACAATAATCGATCGCCAATTCAAAATCTGTTTTATCTTTTTTCGTTGGATATTTGATTATTGTAGGGAACAAAAATTTTTGTTCCTTACAAATTTTCGTCAATTTTATCATTAACGATGGGGGGATAGAATCAAAGTCACCGATGATGACATTGGGAGTTAGTCCAAGTTTTAAAATATGTTTGATCCCGCCGTCGGCGGCGATTAGGTAATCTATTTTTTTAATAATTTTTTTTGCTTGACTAAGATCTGACAAGTTGCTGTTGATAAAAATTATGGCACGGTTCATATTAATATTTATAAAAACTTTCAATAATCATAACGGTTTTTAAAATAATAAAGCTCAAAATTATTGTCAAAAATATACTGGCAAAGATCAATGAAATTGAATAGGAATTGGCCGCTTGTTGCATATAGACTCCCAAGCCTTGATAGGCGCCAACAAACTCACCAACGATGGCACCGGCAACAGAGTAGGTGGCGGCAATCTTTAATCCGGAAAAAAATGAAGGGAGACTACTTGGCAGTCTGACTAAAACTAAACCCTGCCAGTAAGTTGCATCCATACTCATCAATAGCTTCATAAATTGTTTTTTTGTTTGAAAAAGGCCACCAGCTCCAGCAATGGCGATCGGGAAAAAACAGTACAAAACAACGATGATAATTTTAGGTAAAATTCCAAATCCGAACCACAAAAGTAAAAGAGGGGCTAAGGCAATAATCGGGACGGTTTGAGAAATTATCAACAGGGGATAGATAGTTTTATTAATTTTTGAGGAAATATCCAAGAATATTGCAGTTACAAATCCAAGAACTGTGGCAAGCAAAAAACCAATAACTGTTTCCAGAAATGTTTGAAGGACGTGGGGTAGTAGATTGTTCCAATGGGAAAAAAGAGCTTCAAAAATATGACTGGGCGGAGGAAGAATTCTAACATTAATAAATCCAATACGGACGTAGATTTCCCAAAAAATTAGTAATAAAATAATCAAAACAAAACTCCAATGATATTTTCTAAACATAATTTTAATTTTTTTTCAACTGAATAATTCTATCTGAAAGTAATTTCGCCTCACGGATATCGTGAGTGATAAACAGCATGGTTGTCTTAAACTTTTTTAAAACTTTCTTGAGCCATAATTGAAGGCTATCTCGGGTAATTTGGTCGAGAGCTCCAAACGGTTCGTCAAGAAGTAAAAAGGAATCGTTAAATAGCAGTGTTCGAAGTAGAGCAACTTTTTGTTTCATTCCACCAGATAGAGTAGAGGGATATTGATCTTTAAATTTTTCTAAATTAAATTCTTTTAACAAAGAGCGGGCTTTTTTTAGGGAAATTGCCTTTGGGACTTTTTTAACGTCTAATCCAAGGACTATATTTTCTTCCACCGTTCTCCATGGTAAAAGCAGAGGCTCTTGAAACATGTATCCAAACTTTCCCCGTCGTGAATTTTCAATATTTCCGTCAAGAGAAATTGTCCCCGAAGTTTCTTTTTCTACTCCAGCAATAATATTAAATAGAGTAGTTTTTCCGCAACCGCTTGGTCCGATTATTGAGACAAATTCTCCGGGAAAAACTGATAGATTAAAATTTTTTAGAGCAGTGACCGTTTTATTATTTATCAATAAATAGTTTTTTGACAGATTTTTTATTACTAACTTCGGTGCAGGCATTAGGGTAAGAATTGGTTGGTAAATAAAACAGTAAAGTCCATTTTTTTAACAGGTTTGTTGTCACCGCCGAGGATAGCGCCTGAGTCGAGGATAAACTGAGAATATCCGCTCCAGGACTTGACATCCTGAATTCCCCATTGTTTGTTTTTATCTACATAATTTTTGCTCATAAATTCCTGACTGGAAAAAACTAATTTTAGATTAGGAAAAGTATCTTTAGGATTTTGATCAATTAAAATTTGAGCCGACTCTTTTGGAAATAATCGGGCATATTCATAACCTTGAGCCGTCGCCATCATAAATTTTTTTAGTAATTCAGGGGAGATTTTAATTTTATTTGGCGTTGCCACAAACACTACAGTCGGCGAGTCTGGGATTCCATATTTTATCAACGGAAAATAATTGTATTTTATTCCGTCAAGATTAGCTTGAACTAATTCCCAGCCGGAAAAAATCCAGACAAAGTCAATTTTTTTCGTTTCTAAAGCCTGCATGGCACCAATTTCCAATATAATGTTTTTAAAATCTCCAGTACCGCCATCTTTTTTGATGATTTCTGAAATAATCGGATTCTCAAAAGGAGAGCCGTAGCCGCCATAAATTTTTCCGTCGAAATCTTTTGGCCGATTGATACCGGATTCTTTTAGAATAATCAATCCGGAAGTATTATGTTGTAAAATCGCTCCTATTGAAACAAGAGGATTATTTTTAGCCGTTTCACCGACGACGTCTTCAATAAAACTCACCCCCGCGTCAGCCTTACCACTTGTGACCAAAACACTTGAGGAAACGCTGGGAGAGTAGGGAAGGATTCTTAGGTCCAAACCTTGTTCTTTATACCAACCTTTAGCCAAAGCTACGTAAACGCCCGTGTGATTTGTGTTTGGGGTCCAATCAAGAGCTAAGCGAAAAGGGGTCAATTTGTTTGACTGTACAGGAACTTTATGACTGTTTAATTGCCAAACAACAAAACAAATTACAAAAAGAAAGAGAAAAATTGAGAAGAAATAATTTTTATTCATAATCTTTTCCCTCCGCCGGCATTACCCGGATCAGGTTTCTTTTGGGTCTTCCGCCTTTGGCGAAATCTCAGCCTGGTTCCACCAAGCTCCCCTAATTAATCAAAGAATTATAACAATAAACAAAGAACTTTTGTTAAGAAAATTGAATATTAGGTTTTAGATTGATATAATAACTTCTTTATGCTTATTCAAGAAAAGAGGAAAGTATATGACGGTCCCTTTCTATTTAAAAAAATACTTAATTCTGGTACAACAAAAATCGAAAATCTAAATAACTCTTCTAGGTTTCTAAATTTGAGCTGTCTTGATTCAGCACGTTTTTTAGAGTTTATTAACAATGAAGAATTTCTACCAATACTCAACTTTGCAAAACAATTTCATGAGAAAGATACAAGAAAAGTGACAGAAGATCCGTATATCAAACATCTTTTGTATACAACATATCTTTGTTTTGATTCAAAAAAATTCAAAGAATATAATAGAGAAGAAAAAAATATTTTTTTGGCAGCTGCCCTACTTCATGACACAGTCGAAATTTTTCGAAAGGAAGATGAGACGTATAATATCGGGAGATTTTTCACGGAAATGATTAATAATGGATTTAATCATGGATATGCCCGAAAAATTGCGCTACTTGTTAGCATTCTCACTCCCGAGCCTAAAGGTAAAGATATTACATCCACAGAATGGCTAGAAAGAAAATTAGCTAACTTTAGACGGATTGTCACAATAGATGCTAATACAGTGAAACAAATTGAAGACTCCACATTTTCACCTCCATATTTAACAGATAACGATCATGATCGATTAGCTGAAATGGCCAGGGAAATAAAAATAGCCGATGAGGCAGCCAATGTCAGAGAAACTGTCGACGATATCAAATCCGGAAAAGACGGTTACAAAGTTACTTCAAATGGAATTAAAAATCTAACTTTACGTTTCAAGGATTTTACTAATAGATTTAGTTTAATAAGTTCAGGTCATCCCCTGAAAGATCAATTAAAAAAAAACTTAGATTTTATTGATGATTATCTTAAAACATAAGGAGTCCTTAATTTAAACTGATTATTTTTCATTTTCTTAATTATTTTTTCCGCGTTTTTAAATCCTAATCTCTCAATTTCTTTAATTTCTAAGTTTCTGTTATGAAAATAATAGAGAACCTGATCAGCTTCTTCGTAGGTAAATCCAAATTCTTTTTCATCAGTCTGCCCGTCCCAAAGGCCGGCAGTAGGAGATTGGTTGATAATTTTTTCAGGAACTTTTAAATAACTAGCTAATTGCCGAACCTGTGTTTTATAAAGATGAGAAATCGGTTCAATGTCCGAAGCCGCATCACCAAAACGGGTAAAATATCCAAGCAATTTTTCTGATTTATTTTCCGTGCCGCAAACCAAGGCGTTCAACTGTTTTGCTATGTCAAAAAGAATAATCATTCGAGTACGAGCCATGATATTACCTAATAGGATTTTATTTAAGGAAGGCGAAGATACCAATTTTTTTGCGGTTTGTTGTTTTCCGCTAAAAAAATTCGGTATCGAGCCTATCAAATTATCGAATTGATCAACGATATTTTTTATCGAAATAATTACAACGTTTATTTCCTTTAAATCAATATCTAACTTTTTTCGAGGAACATAATCCATTTGGACGACAAAAATATTTTTTGCAGGCAAAACTTTTTTTAATAAATGAAGAGCGACCATTGAATCAATCCCACCGGAAAGACCGAGAACAACTTTGTCAATTTTTTGTTCTTTAAAAGTTTTTTTTAGAAAACTTATTATTTTGTCAGCCTCTTGTTCGGGGTTGATTGAAAGCGGGTTTTTCATGGGTATAGTATACTAATTAAGCATGAAAAATAAAATTGCTCTCATTGTTGGCCGCTTCCAGCCCTTTCATAAGGGTCATCTTTTTTTGATCAGAAAAGCTATAGAAAAGGCAGATAAAATTATCATAGGAATTGGTAGTGCAAATATTATTGATGAAAATAACCCAATTGATTTTGAAACAAGAAAAAAAGTAATAAAGGCAGTTTTTTACAAAGAGGGGATAGAGGAAAAATTAGTGAGAATTGTGCCTCTTGATGACTATTTTGATGACAAGAAATGGTTGGTAAATTTAAAAAAACAAGTGGGAAAATTCAGCATTGCTTTAGGAAACAATGAATGGACAAATAATATTTTGAAAAAAGCCGATTATAAAGTAATAAAAGTTAATTATCTCAAAAGGGGATTGTATGAGGGGTGGAGAATTAGAAAGTTGATTAAAGAAGGGAAGAAGTGGCAGGATAGAGTTCCAAATTATTTGATTAAAGCAATTTCGGATTTCGGATTTCAAATTACAAAATTAAATCACGTAGTTCTTGGTGGGACGTTTGATAGATTTCATCTTGGCCATAAAAAATTAATAGAAAGAGGATTGGAAATGGGGAAAAAAATAACAATTGGTATTGCCACAGAAGAGATCTATAAAAATAAATTTTTGTCAGAAACAATCGAGCCGTTTGAAATACGAAAAAAATCTGTTGAAAAATTCATAAAAAATTATCTTATGAACGATCGTTCAGTAGATATTATTTCGTTCTTTGAGTTTACGGGAGGAGTAGACAAAATTAAAAAAGTTGACGCAATTGTGGTTTCGAGAGAAACTTATCCCAATGCTTTAAAAATTAATCAACTGAGAGAAAAGAATCTTTTTAAACAGTTAATGATAGTAATTATTGAGGACGTTTTAGCGGAGGATAAAATATTAATTAGCTCTGAAAGGATTCGTGCAGGAGAAATTGATAGGAACGGTCGCTTATTTAAACTGCAAACTAATAAAAATGAATTGAGAATGCCTGAAAATTTACGACCAATGTTACAGAAACCATTAGGAAAAGTTTTTAAAGATACAAAATCTTTACTTCATTATATCAATATAATGAAGTGCGTAATAATTGTAGCGGTTGGAGATATTATTGTTGACTCATTATTGAAAGAAGGTATTGATCCGGACGTGAAGGTGATAGATTTTAGATCACGCCGGAAGGCGATTATAAGGACTGACCCTTATAGGAGTGTCCCAGATAAGGGTCAGTCCTTGATAAACAACCCCGGCACAATCAACCTCAAAACGTCAGAGGTTATCAAAGAAAAAATAAAATTGGCTCTTTACAAAAAAGAAAAATCATGGATAGTTGTTAGTGGAGAAGAAGATTTATTAGCACTTCCAGTAATTCTATTTGCCCCATTAAATTCTCTTGTTCTTTACGGTCACTGGCAATATGGAATTATAGCGGTTGAGGTGGATGAAAAAATAAAAGATAGAGTAAGAAAAATTATTAAGAAATTTAATTAACATTTTTTGCTATAATTTTAGCCATGACACAAAAATATCAACCGCAAGAATTTGAAAGAAAATGGGTCGATGCTTGGGATAAAGAAAAAACATATTCTACTAACTACGAACTACGTACTACAAACTCTAAAAAGTCTTATGTTCTAGCAATGTTTCCGTATCCTTCTGGTGCTGGTCTTCACGTCGGTCACGTCCGTAACTATACGGGGACAGATGTTGTTGCTCGTTATTTTAGAATGAACGGCCATTCAGTCTTACATCCAATGGGTTGGGATGCCTTCGGATTACCAGCAGAAAATGCAGCTGTTAAAGCTAAAAAAAATCCTATGGATATGGTGCCAGAGCATATAGCTACTTTCAAAAAACAGATGAAATCGTTGGGATTTTCTTATGACTGGGACCGCGAATTTGCCACGACCGACCCAAATTATTATAAATGGACTCAATGGCTTTTTATCCAATTTTATAAAATGGGATTGCTTTATAAGAAAAATGCCCCAATCAATTATTGTCCAAAATGCAAAACAGGTCTAGCTGAAGAGGAAGTACTCCCCGACGGAACTCATGAAAGATGTGGAAATAAAATTGAAAAACGAGATCTTCCTCAATGGGTTTTTAAGATCACAAAATACGCCGA
>JBBTYO010000001.1:0-20014 GCA_038061735.1 Patescibacteria group bacterium | reverse complement strand
CAAAAATAAAAAAGTAAAAATTAAAATGAATCCGATTTTTTCCTGCTGTTTCATACGCGCATATATTATATTTTATAAATTTTTCTTATTCAGGACGAGCTATTTTTAATAAATATTTCCAAGGTTTTATCACTTTGTTTAAATGACCCACTAATAATGAAAGATAAATTATTTAATGTAAAATATTTTTTTGCAACTCTTTGAACATCTTCAGGTGTAACTGCATCGATTTTGTGTAATACGTCATTAATTGATCGTGTTTTTTTTTCAAGAAGTTCTTGGGTTGCATAAAAATGAGCTAAATTATCAGGGCTCTCGAATGAAAAAACTAGATCTGCCTTAGTTTTTATTTTAGTTTGAGAAAGCTCTTTATCTGTAATCTTTGTAGTTTTAATAATATTAATTTGTTGAAAAATTTCTTTTGTTACTTTTTTTATATTTTTTGAAGATACACCGCAATATATATAAAATAATCCTGTGTCAGAAAAAAAATAATTTCCGGCATAAGTAGAATAAACCGCTCCTAAATCATAGACAAGCCTATGGAAAAGTCTTGAATTTATGCCATGACTTAACACATCAGCAAGAATCTGTATTGGGAAGCGATCTTGGTGAAGAAGGGATATGCCTGTAACAAATCCTACTATCATCTGGTTTTGTTCTAAACTTTTTGGAATAATTTTTAAAGGAAAAGATTTGGGGGAGAACCTCAATTTTAGAGCTTTAGAAACTTCTTTGTCATTTATATTTTTAAAATATTTGTCTACAGTTTTTTTTATCTCTTCAGCAGAAATATTTCCAACAATTGATAGAACCATATTTGACGGGACATAATATGTAGTTAAATATGCTTCTAGTTTTTCTCTTGTAATGTTTTTTATAGATTTTTTATCGCCTAATGTTGATTTTCCTAATGATTGATTCTTCCCCCACAACCATTCAAACCATTGATCCCAAATTTCAACTTCAGGATTATCTAATTTACGTTTTAATTCTTCCAGCACAATATTTTTTTCTTTATTGATAGCATTGTCTTCTAATTTTGACCTGAAGAGGATCTCTGAGAGATAATGAATTCCTATATTTACATTTTTCTTAGGAATTTTTACATAAAATAACACAAATTCTTTTTCTGTAAAAGCACCACTTCTTCCTCCAACGCTTTCGATATATGTTGAAAGTTCTTTTGATGAGGGAAAACGATCAGTTCCTTCAAACAGCATGTGTTCTAAAAAATGTGCCAATCCTGCTGTTTCCTCTGTCTCAAATCGTGGGCCAGCTCCAACTGTGAGATAAATAGTTATGGAATCTACGGAAGGAAGATGTTGGGTAATAACTCGAAGACCATTGGGAAGAGTAAATTTAGAAAGAGATGAGTTTTTCATAAACAGCCTACGGCAATAAGATATAAAATTGATTCTTGTTGTAAGTTAATGTCAAGTAATGTATCAACTTCTGAATCTATAAAACCCCCTAAAGCACAACTGCCAAAACCAAGCTCTGTAGCTAGAAGTCCTATGTTTTGCCCGAGGTGTCCCGTCTCAATTAAGACGTATCGGTAACCTCTTTCCCCGTACTTTATACGTGTTCTATCAAAGACACCAGTAATTGCAAATATTACAGTGGCTTTTTCCACCCATTTTTGGTTTCCGGTCGTCTTAACAATCCATTTTTCTAGATCTTTTTCAAGAAGTAATTCTAAACAATTTTCTTTAACATTATAATGATATAAACCTTTTTTCATGCCATTACATTTAAGAATAATAGGATAGAGTTCAAGCGGATATCGAGCTCCAGCTGAAGGATATGTTCTTCTACTATCATTAAGAGATTTTCCCGATCTAATTAATCCCGCAGATTCTTGTATCATAAAAAAAAGATTTTTTTTAGTCATCGGTTTTCCTGAGAAATTTCTCGCAGAGAATCGACCTCTAATAATCTTGCTCAGATAAGTAGGCTTTGTCAATGGTTTAAGATTAATTTTTTGAAGTCGAGGATAAGTTTTGAAATGGATTTTAATCCATTCCTCAGGTATTTTTATTAAACCGGAATTATCCAAATGTTTATTATTGGAAAAGAAATGAAATTTATCTGACAATGATAGCTTGCCCTCAGTTTTTTCCAAAAGTTTTTTCAAATAACCATTTGTCATAAAAATGGGTGTGGAATTTTATTTAATTGGTTTTCTTTTTTCGGTCGGTTGAAAATTTTCATGTTAACAGGGGTTTCATAGAGACGAAGTTTCCCAAAATAAGGGTAAAAATCATCTAAATATAAAGGTTGCAGGGCGGGAATAATAACTTTTACTATCTTATATTTATATTTTTCAATCGTTTTATCAGTTAAATTAAAATATATTACATTAATATTTTTTTGTTTTAGCAACTTGAGTATCTTATCGAGGCATTCTTGAGAAGAGCTTAAGGTTTTTGGCTCAATAATTTTCAGCTTTTTTGATTTTAACCAAAAGTCAAGATGGTCTATTGATTCAACACCAAACCAATAATGGGCTCGGTCGTAGATAGTTTGTATTACTTTCTTTCTTTTATACTCTGGATCTTGATATATAAATTTATCACGAATCCAAGTTCTGAGCATAATCGCTTCTTCGATTGCTCCCACTATTACATCATAAACATCAAGTCCAGCTTTTAAGCCTACTGTGACAGCTGGGCCTTGTCCAGTTCTATCAATGAGAATTGCCGCTACCGCAAGAATTTTTAAATCAGTGGTTATATCAATAATATGAACTTCAATATTATACCTTGATAAATTGTCTAAAATTTGCTGAAGCTTCTTGTTTTTTAGATGATTAAGATCTATTTTTGCACAGGGTAATTTATTAAGATAAGCAATCATAAAGGCATCTCTTTCAACTACCTCGCAAATTCCATTTAAAAGAGCGTCCTCTAAAGTTTGCCCCGCGGCCGCACCAGTCGAGAGAGGCCACATAATTAAGGGTTCTGAATTCTGATAAACATAGGGAGTAAAAACAAGCTGGGCAGGAATAAGAATATGTTTATTAGTTAGAAGAGAGCTTCCTTTAACCCAATGTAATTTTGTTGATAATAGATTTTTTTTATTCAACTTGAGTCCTTTCATTTGTTTTTTAGAAAAAGAAAAAACATCAAGCGGATTAAGTATATTTTTATATATTTCTTTTAGGGATGAATAATTGCCGTAGATAAGTTTTTTATTATTATTAATTGTCAGAGCATATCGTTCTATGGTTTCTCCAAATAGTTTAAGCAGGGCTCTTTCTTTGTTAAAGGAGACACCAGCGGCCACGGAATCTTCTGAATAATTCTTTGAGTATTTATCTTTAAAATAACAAACATAATAATAAACCTTGGGTTCATCATTATAAAGATATGTTCTTGAAAACCCTTCTGTAATTTTTGGATTTTCGTTCAAAAACAAAACACCCTTCTCAAGAAAGGAAGACGCTTCCTGAATTTTATTTCTTCTCATTTTTTAAAACTACACAATTTATCCTTTTTACTCCCTGACTGAATAATTAAACTTGGTTATTTATGTTTACAAGGACTAGGTTTACAAGGACCAGGCATACAGGGAACGCCACAAGGTCTTGGGCCACAAGGTCTTGGTGGTGCACATGGTTTTCCACCACGAGCTATTTTCCCTCCCGATGCTCTAAAATCTTTAGCATCAGCCATTCCGCTGGATCTTTCACTTGGCATATTAATCACCCCCTATCTAAATCAACTATCTTATTTTGCTTCTTCTTCTTCTTCTTGTCAAGCGCATTTGGACAGGGAGGGAAGATTAATTAACTTTTACTATAAGTAAGATTTAAAAACTCTGATTTTTACGATTTTTTCCTGCTGTTTCATAGTCGCATATATTATATACTTTTTATATGGATCAGATTGATTATCAAATAATTATTGATAGGGTAATTACAATGAGTTTGGCTGGTTTAGCCGCAATACTCGCAGCCGGACTGACTTTAATCCTCATTTACTTGATAGTTATTTATTTTCGTTTAAAAAAAAGGGAACAAATTTCTTTAGAAATGGTGACTTTGGAAGTAAAATTAGCCAAAGAAAATGAAATCAAAATTGATGCGGCCGACCAAATGTTTTCTTCATTTTCTTCATTAAAAAAGTCAGGCTTTTGGTCATTTCTTGAAGTTGACGACGTGGTTTCTTTTGAAATTATTGGAAAAAAAGCGGAAATAAGATTTTATGTTTCAGCTCCAAACAGGATAATTGACCTAATTGAAAAAACAATTTATGGCTATTATCCGATGGCTGATATTCGTAAAGTTGACGAACCAAATATTTTTTCTGAACAAGGGAAGGTAGTTTTTGGAGGCTTAGTGCAAAAAGAAGCTTCATATATGCCTGTTCGTCTCTATCGTGATTTACCAACCGATTCTCTTTCAGCAATTACCTCGGCTCTGTCAAAATTTGATGACAACGAAGCAGGTATTATCCAAATTTTAATTCGTCCGGCAGGGGGTAAATGGAAAAGTTCCGGAAAAAGCCATATATCCAGCACTAAAAAAAATGAAGCCAATCCGGAAAAAGCCACCTTTAAAACAGATCCGAAAGTACTCGAAAAAATTGAAGACAAATGTTCAAAATCTGGTTTTGAAACAACAATCCGTTTTGTTGTTACTGCGTCAACTAAAGATATGGCCGATACACACCTAAAAAATATTAGAAATGGTTTTACTCAATTTAACTCGGACCTAAATAATTTTGGTGGGACAAAAGATCGGTTTAAAGGTATGTTTATGATTAATTTTATTTACAAATTTTTTCCAATTATTGACCTACCATTTTGGCCATTTGGTAAAACAATTTCAATTTTATCGACTGATGAACTAGCCACCCTATTTCATTTTCCCAATAAAACCGTCGAAACGCCACATATCCAATGGTTAAAAGCAAAGACTGCCCCAGTTCCAATCGAAGTGCCTCAGACCGGCGGAACTTCAATTGGTGACGGTTATTATCGAGGCGTCAAACGCCCGGTCACAATCGGAGTGGAAGATAGACGTCGTCATGTCTACATCATCGGAAAAACAGGTGTAGGAAAATCGGTACTTCTTCATGATATGGCTATTCAAGATATAAAAGCCGGCCATGGCGTCTGTGTGATTGATCCGCACGGCGATCTAATTGATGACATTATTAAATATATTCCTCCTGAACGGGCCGAAGACGTAATATATTTTGATCCTTCCGATGTTGAGCGTCCGATGGGTCTAAATTTACTTGAAGCCAAGACAGAAGATCAAAAACATTTTATTACTACATCAATCATTAATCTGATGTATAAGCTTTATGATCCGCAAAGAACCGGAATTATTGGGCCGAGATTTGAACATGCGGTTCGTAATGCTATGTTAACTGTGATGAGCGAGAAAGGCTCAACGTTTGTTGAAATTGTGAGAGTTTTGACTGATCCAAAATATGTCCAGGAATTATTACCGAAGGTTCAAGACCCAATCGTTCGTCGTTATTGGACCGATCAAATTGCCCAAACATCAGATTTTCACAAATCAGAGGTTTTGGACTATATCGTTTCCAAGTTTGGTCGTTTTATCACCAATAAAACGATGAGAAATATCATTGGTCAGTCCGATTCCGCTTTTGATTTCCGAAAGGTAATGGATGAAGGGAAAATATTACTTATTAATTTATCAAAAGGAAAACTAGGTGAAGAAAACTCAAGCTTTTTAGGATTAGTTTTAATTCCAAAGATTTTAATTGCCGCCATGAGTAGACAAGAAATCCCCGAAGATAAACGTCGGGACTTTTTTCTTTACGTCGATGAGTTTCAAAATTTTGCCACCCCTGATTTTGCCACAATTTTGTCTGAAGCTCGAAAATATCATCTTAATTTAACAGTTGCCAATCAATTTATTGGGCAGATGGATGATGAAGTTAAAAACGCTATTTTTGGAAACGTTGGAACCTTGATCTCTTTTAGAGTTGGGGTGACCGATGCTTCATATATGCAAAGGGAATATCAACCGGTATTTGGCGAAACGGATTTGATTAATATCGAAAGATTTCACGCTTATATGAAAACAATCGTTGACAATGAGCCGGTGCCACCATTTTCGGTCGACATGACTAAAGATATTAAAATATTTAAAGCCGGGGCTAATGAAAAAATTGCCCAAGCCGTTATCCAACTTTCCCGTCTAAAATATGGTCGTCCTAGAGAGTTAGTTGAGGCGGAGATAAACCAACGAGCACGCTTATAAGCAAATTTTTAAAAATGTAATTATCGACTGGATCCCCTCCTTCGAGGGGATGACACAATCTATTTATGTTAAACACATATAAAACAAACTTATTAAAAAAAACCCAACTTAATTCCAACACCTATCTCTACCACTTTGATTTACTGAAGCCGAAGGAAATCATTTTCAAACCCGGTCAATATGTTATGCTCAAAGTTCCCTCCATTAAGGGTCCCGTTTCCCGTCTTTATTCAATTGCGTCTCCCAATACTATTAAAAACAGTTTTGAATTAATTGTCGAAATAGTTCCAGGTGGTTTAGCATCAAATTATCTATTTTCACTTAAAGAAAACTCCGAAGTGACATTTCAAGGTCCGGCAGGAATGTTTAGCTTAAAAGAAAATACCAAAGCAAAAATATTTTTAGTAACAGGGACAGGGATAGCACCGGTAAGATCGATGATAATTTCTAATTTCAAATTTCTAATTTCTAAAAAAATTTCAAATACCAAATTCCAAATTTATTGGGGACTAAAATTTTATAAAGATATTTATTTACTTGAAGAATTTCAACAATTGAACAATGAAGCAATGAAACAATTTGAATTTAAGATTTGCTTATCCCGTGAAAAAAATCTAGATATGATTCCGGAAAATAATCGAAAATATTTTGAAATCGGTCACGTCGACTCGGCATTAGAAAAACTAGTCCCTAGTCCCTATTCCCTAATCCCTAATTCAGAATTCTACCTTTGCGGTGGTCGTAACATTGTTGAATCATTAAGACAGTTTTTATTAGGAAAAAATATTCCCCAAGAGAATATTATTTTTGAGAAGTTCTAATTATTGACTTCGTTCAAAGTATGCCTTCAATATTTCTTTAGCAATTGGTCCGGCGACATCGGATCCCTGTCCACCTTCTTCAATCAGTACAGTCACGGAAATTTCTGGGTTTTCATATGGAGCAAAAGCAGTGATCCAAGCATGAGGCATTCCGGATGCAGCGTGCGATTCGGCCGTTCCGGTTTTACAGGCAACCTGAATTTTGGTTTTTCCGGCGACGAAATCAAACAATGGCCAGCCGGTACCTCCAGTTGAGCAGGCCTGTTTCATTCCTTCGCGAATTAAATCAATGGTTTTTTTTGAAATTGGTAATTTTTTACACGCCCCCACATTTTGTTTTAATAATTGCGGTTTACATAAATATCCGCCATTAGCAAACACATCTGCAACCAATGCCATTTGTAGCGGAGTTGTTCCAACATATCCTTGGCCAATCGATAAATTGTAAGTATCACCCAAATACCAATTTTCTTTTAATACTTCCTTTTTCCAAAACGTTGAAGGAATCATTCCTTCAGCTTCATCTAGTCCAATCTCGGTGCGTTTCCCTAATCCAAAAATATCCGTCCATTTTTTAATTTTCTCAACTCCAGTTTTTTCACCGACTTTGTAAAAAAATATATCATTAGATCTTCTAATGGCTTTAACAACATCAACCATTCCTTCGACTTTTCCATACTGAAGGAAATACCAGTTGCCAAAAGTGGCTGCTCCAGCCTTAATGCTTCCCTTATCTTCAATTTTAGTTTTTTCATCAATGGCTTTTTCCTCTAAACCGGCAGTAGCCACCACCAATTTAAAAATTGATCCAGGTGGATAAGTCCCTTCCGTAACACGATTGAATAATGGATTATTTTTATCAGTTAAATAACTTTGAATGTTATTACTTGAGTTATCTTCAAAATCTTGAGAATTAAAAGAAGGTGAGGAAACACTGGTTAATATTTCTCCGGTTTTAGGATTGGTTACAATAATTGCAGCCTTTACATCTTTAACTAATTCATAGGTTTTTTTTTGTAATTCAAAATCAAGGGCGAGTTGAATTTTATCACCTTGGATTGGAGGGAGAACATCGACGGTTTTTAAATACCGTCCTTGAGCGTCAACTTCTACTAATTTTTTTCCGGGTCGCCCGCGTAATTCACAATCAAATAACTTTTCAATTCCTTTCTTTCCAGCTCGACTACCTAATTGAAGCTTATATTGACAGGTATCATTTTTAAGATCATTAACGTCGGCAATTTGACGGTAACCAATAAAAGGGGCAACGGCTTCAGGACTTTGATAAACTCGCTTAGAAATTATTAATTTTTGATTAATATCAGGCTTCAAGTTTTGAGCAATAACAAATCCTTTTCGATCGACTATTTCTCCACGGGGAGCTTCAATTGTAATTTCTCTAAGTCGATTTTGCTCCGAAAGAGTACGGTAGTAACTACCCTTGACGATTGTCAGTTGAAAAAGTCTTATAAACAGAATAATTAAAAAAAGGAAAATTATTGTAATGTATATAAAAAAAACATTTTTTACCGATTGGTTATTAGATCGAAAGAAATGAAGACCTTTTGAGTCGCCTTTTTGGAAATAGGGTAACTTAATCATAAGATTTATTTGTGTCATTCCCGCGTAGGCGGGAATCCAAACGTTCCTGGATCCCCGTCTTCACGGGGATGACGACACAACTTAACTTATAAAATATCCCTGGGTAAAATATCCCAGCAACAAAATATGTAAAATTAAAAAAACAATAAAAATCAAATATTTAATTAAATTATTTTTAATCTGAGCAAGATAAATAAAAAAAGATAAAGAAAATAAAGAATAGCGGGGGATAGAGGAGAAGGTGCCAGTTAAAGTAGGTAAGATTAAGTTAGAGAAAGAAAAGATGTTGAGAGCAAGTAAATCATAATTTTCAATTTTCAATTTACAATTTTCAATCAATTTCCAATTTTTAATTTTCAAATTTTTAAATAAATCAAAAATTAAAATAATAAAAACAAAATTAAACGTAAAAAATTCGACGACTGAAACATAGAATCGGGAATCATGAGCGGCGGTGAGAAATATTTTAAAATATCTCCAATAAACTTGTGGCAATAAAATCAAATGAGATGATCGGTTAGCCCCAAAGATTGGTTGAGAAGTTAAAAAAAACAATGGGTCACCAGTAGTTTTAAAGAGATAGAGACAGTATAAACCTAACCCAAGTAAAGGAGATAAAGCGAGTATTAAGTATTTAGTATTTAGTATAAAACCATTGTTCAATTGTTTCATTGTTTGATTGTTATCTCCCACCTTTGGTGGGACTATTCTTTGAATCAAGTGAAAAACAATCGGTACTATCAAAAATACCCCAACTAATCTAGTTAAAGATGTTAAAAACGCGAAAACTATAACAGCTAAATAGTTTTCTTTTTTTAAAAAATATAAAGTAGAAATTAATAAAAGAAAAAATAATCCCTCAGTGTAGACGGCGCCAAAGAAAAAGGAAGTGGGAAAAAGCAAAATAAATACAATTGTTAAATTGTTAAATTGTTGATTGTTAGAAGACATTAATTTTAAATATTTTGAAAAGATAAATAATCCAATTAAAAAACTAACATTTGAAATTAATAACCCTGTCAATAACTGGTTGTTAAAGAACAAAGGAGTTAAAAATTTTATCAAAATCGAGTAAAGAGGAAAAAAGGCTTGTTCGTATTGGGCATAGCCATTACGTGCAATAGAAATATAATGAAGGCCGTCAAAATTAGCGAGTGCAGAAATCCAGGAAGGTAAATTAAATCCTGGTAATTGATCTTTGTAAGGAAAAAAACCAAGATAGGGAATAATTTTTTGACTGAAAAAAATTATTATGAAATCAAAAATCCTCCAGAAGAAAAAAAGGACAACAATCATAGCACTATTATAGGAGATTTTGATAAAATTAGGTTAGAAATACAGGATGTGGCGCAGATAGTAGCGCGCCGCGCTGGGGGTGCGGAGGCCGCGGGGGCAGGACCCGCCATCCTGACATGAAAAAAACATTTTTTTGCATGAATTTTTCGTGTAATAAATTAATCATTAGAAATTCCGGGAAAATTGAACCTTCAGGTAAAATTTTTTGCTCTAATTCATGCGCGGCAAAGATTAATAATAAAACAAGAAAATTAGATAAACCAAAACACTATTGTGTTAATAAAAACTGTAAAAAAGAAATAAAACGAGATCGTAGATATTGTTCCATCAAATGTCAATGGACTGTGAATAGCGTCAACAACGAAGAATATGGAGAAATAATCATCGATAAAATTAAAGAATTTTATAAAGGAAACGGGAGGATTCCTTTTAAGCAAGAAATGTGGGGTATCTATAATGCTGTAAGAAGAATATTTGGTACGTGGAATAAAGCGGTTGTTGCTGCAGGATTTAAACCAAATCCCGTTAAATTTGCTAATAAATATATTGCTCAAGACGGGCACAAATGTGACTCGTTGGCTGAAAAAGTAATCGATGATTGGTTATTTGAAAAAAAGATCAAACACGAAACAAAAATTCCATATGATTATCATCAAATGACTGCTGATTTTAAAATAAATGATACTTATGTGGAGTTCTTTGGTCTACAGGGCCAACTTGAAAAATATGACAAGTTAGTTAAGGAAAAAGAAGCGCTTTGGAGAGAGAAAAATCTCAAAGTAATTAAAATTTATCCAAGTGATTTATTTCCTAATAATAAATTAGGCCAAATTTTTGCTAAAATAGCAGTATGAAATTCTTAAACATTCCAATCGAAAAACCAGCCGAAGTTAATTTTATTTTAGCCCAGTCGCATTTTATTAAGATGGTTGAGGATTGTTATGAGACTTTGGTCGAAGCAGTTCCGGGGATAAAATTTGGTTTAGCTTTTTGTGAGGCCTCAGGTGAGCGGTTAATCAGAAAAGCCGGGACAGATAAAGAAATGGTTAATTTAGCTGTTAAAAACGCAAAAAATGTTGGTGCTGGTCACTCTTTGTTTATATTCCTCAAGAACGCTTTCCCAATTAATGTTTTAAATAGAATAAAAAATCTTTCTGAAGTCACTCATATTTATTGTGCGACCGCCAATCCAACAGAGGCAATTATTGCCGAAACTGAACAAGGACGGGGAATAATAGGAGTAATTGATGGTGAATCTCCGGTTGGAGTAGAAAACGAAGTCCAAGAAAAAGAAAGAAAAGAATTTCTCCGTAAAATAGGTTATAAAACTTCATAAACTTTGGTGTAAAATATAGCCATGACAAAAATTACCACCGATACAGTAAAACACATATCTCAGTTGGCTAAAATTCCTATAAGTTCAGATGAAGAAAAGGAATTTGCAAAAGGCTTTAATAAAACCCTTGAAGTTGTTGACGGACTTTTTAAAGTTAATGTGGTTGATGTTGAGCCAACGCATCAAGTGACCGGGTTAGAAAATATTCTTCGTGAGGATAAGGTCGATGAAAAAAAAATATTAACTCAAGAGCAAGCTCTGAGTAATACAAAAAATAAATATAATGGGTATTTTGTTGTAGGCCAGATATTAGCGGAAGATTAATAAAATTTTCAATTTTCATTTCTCATTTATCATTGAATTTTCAATGTTAAATTTTAAAAATGAAAAATTAGATTTGATTGAAAAATGAAAAATTAAAAATGAAAAATTTATGAACTTAAACAAACTAACTCTAAAAAAAGCTATCGATTTAATTGATAAAAAAGAAATTTCTTTAAAAGAAGTTTACTCGGACATCCTTGAGATGGTTAATAAAAAAAATAAAGAGTTTAATATATATTTAACACTGAATAAAGACGCTGAAAATGATGCAGAAAAGCAAAAAGATAGACCTCTTCGAGGTCTTCCAATAGCCGTTAAGGATAATTTTTTAACGGTTGGATTATCAACAACTGCTTCGTCAAAACTTTTAGATGATTTTATGCCACCTTATGAATCAACGGTCACAAAAAGATTAAAAGAAGCAGGTGGAGTTGTTATTGGTAAAACAAATATGGATGCTTGGGCACATGGATCATCAACTGAGACTTCGGATTTCGGACCGACTAAAAACCCGAGAAACCCCGATTATTTACCAGGTGGCTCATCTGGCGGAAGTGCAGCAGCAATTGCTGCTGACATGACGATTGCGGCCATTGGCAGTGAAACAGCCGGTTCAATTCGTCAACCAGCTGCTTGGTGTGGTGTGGTTGGTTTAAAACCTACCTATGGTCGAACCAGCCGTTATGGTGTTGTTGCTATGGGTTCGTCCCTCGATTCTCCGGGACCAATCACAAAAACAGTTGAAGATTCAGCGATTATTTTAAATCAAATTGCGGGATCTGATGAAAACGATGGGACAACTTCTCCTTTACCTGTTATTGACTACACAAAAAATTTAAAAAATGGTGTAAAAGGTATGAAGATTGGGATATGCTATATTGATCACCCAAAAATTAGAGGAACTCCAGTTGCTAAAGCAATTATTGAAGCTGGAAAATTTTTTGAAAGATCCGGCGCAAAAGTTGATTTACTTCAAACAACCCCAAATCTAGAAAACGGAAAAGTTTTGAGTCATGAACACGCAATAGGTGTATACACGGTTGTGCAAAGAAGCGAAGTTTCAAGTAATTTATCACGGTACGATGGAATTCGTTATGGAAAAGATAGGAGTAATTTTGGTCATGAAGCTAAAAATAGGTTGATGCTTGGTACGTTCACCTTATCAAAAGGTTATGCTGATAAATATTATGTTTTAGCTCAAAAAATAAGAAGTCTTTATTTAAAAAACTTTCAAGATTTATTTAATAAATATGACCTATTAATTTCTTCACCTTCGCCCACTTTTGCTTTGCCGGCAGGATCACTAGGAGATGATCCGATGTTTGGTGAACTTCAAGATTTATTAGTTGAACCAAGTGCTTTAGCTGGTATTTGTGGAATTTCCGTTCCGATGTTTAGGGATGAAAAAACCAATCTTTATCTGGGATTAAATATTATGGGAAATTATTTTCAGGAAGAGAAAATTTTACAGGCAGCGTATACATTTGAACAAGGAACTAAATGGAATTCGTGGACAAAATAAATATGAATAACTATAAAACTATCATCGGCATGGAAATTCATGTTCAGCTTAAAACAAAGTCGGGTATGTTTTGTGGCTGTAAAAATGATCCAGATGTCAAAGAACCAAATATTCATACTTGCCCTGTATGTTTAGGGCTTCCGGGAGGTCTTCCAGTAGCCAACAAAAAAGCGATCGAGTGGACGATTAAATTAGGTCTGGCTTTAGGCTGTAAAATTAATAGATTTTCTAAATTTGATAGAAAACATTATTTTTATCCCGATTTGGCAAAAGGTTATCAAATTTCCCAATATGATATACCTTTCTGTTATGAGGGCAAGATTGAGACATCTTACGGTCCAGTTGGAATTACTAGGGTTCATCTGGAAGAAGACACAGGTAAGCTAATTCATGATACGGTTAATGGGAAAAAGGTTAGTCTTATTGACTTTAACCGAAGTGGGACTCCGCTAGTTGAAATCGTTACCGAGCCGGAAATTTATTCTAGTGTTCAAGCCAAAGAATACGCAAAAAAATTAAGGCAAATCATTCGTTATCTAGATATTTCGAACTGTGATATGGAAAAAGGAGGCATGCGATTAGAAGCAAATATTTCACTTGCTGTCATTCCCGCGGAGGCGGGAATCCAGGACAAAACACTCAAACTTCCAAACTACAAAGTTGAACTTAAAAATATTAATTCATTCAGGTTTTTAGAGAGGGGAATAGAATACGAAATTAAGAGACAAAGAGATTTATTAGAAACTAGGATAACTCCTGATCAAGAAACTCGGGGATATAATTCTGAAAAAAATATTACTTATACCCAAAGATCAAAAGAATCGGCCGAAGACTATCGATATTTTCCTGATCCTGATCTGCCGCCAATTAGATTTGATGATAAATGGTTTGGGGATATTAAATCGTTAGTTCCAGAGTTTTTAGACGAGGTATTTGGACGATGGGAAAAGGATTATAAGGTTGATAGAAAGATCACAGAGCTCCTTTTTGAAACAGCCGAAGAATCAAAAAAACTCGATGAAATATTTTCTAATTTAGCAAAACAAAAACTAGATGTTAACAAGTTTGTTAACGCCGTAGCAAATAAAAAATTAATGATTGATTTGTTTGTAAATAATGTCGATGAAGTAATCAATACTTATAAAAAATCAGTAACCGTGGATGAAATTACTAATGAAGACCTGAAAAAAATAATTATTAAAGTAATTGGAGCTAATCCAAAGGCAACGGCTGACCTTAAAGCCGGCAAAACCCAGTCAATTAACTTTTTGGTCGGACAAGTAATGAAAGAAGCGAAGAAAAAAATTGAATTCAAACGTCTTGAATCTTTAATTACCTCAATGCTTTGATTAAAATATGGCGAAATATTTTTCAATAATATTAGCAACAATCATATTTGTCCTTTTTCTACCTTTTTTATTTGCTCTGTTTATCTTAATAAAAGCAACGTCAAAAGGAGCCTTTATCTTTAAACAAAAAAGAGTAGGTAAAGATAATAAACCCTTTTGGATTTATAAAATTAGAACAATGGTAGATGATGCTGAAAATCTAAAATTAAAAATTGAAAATCTGGATGAGGTTGACGGGCCGGTTTTTAAAATTTATGATGATCCTCGTTACACAAAAATTGGCAGATTTCTTTCCCATACAGGATTGGATGAGTTGCCTCAGCTCATCAATATCATTAAGGGAGAGATGGATTTTGTTGGTCCAAGGCCACTGCCGGTTGCCGAAGCAGAATTAGTTCCTAAAAAATATCAGGAAAGACTAAGTGTTCTGCCCGGCATTACTTCACCTTGGATTTTGCAGGGTGCACATATACTTAGTTTTGAAGAATGGATGAAATCGGATCTGGCTTATATCAAAAAGAAGTCTTTATGGTATGATTCTATACAATTGACAAAGACTTTTTTATTAATTTCTAGTTTTATCTACAAAAACTTATTTAATACAGATGAACACACCTAAGATTGCAGTGGTTATTCCTACTATTAGAGATTTGGATTTTTTGAAAGCATGGGGTAATGAGTTTGCAGATTGTATTGGAATTATCATTGAAGATCGGCCAAAAAAAGAGATAAAAATACCAAAAAACAAGTTTAAAAAAGTTTTCCATTATAGTTGGAAAGAAATTGATGAAGACTTGGGTAAAAATGCATGGATTATTCCCAGAAAAAACGCCGGCATCAGGAATTATGGTTTTTTAAAGGCTTATGAATTAAGCGCTAATGTTACCATCACTCTTGACGATGACTGTTATCCGGTAAAAAATCAAAATTTTTTGCAGTCTCATCTTAAAAATCTTTCCCTCTTGGCGCCAACTGATTGGTTTCCAACCTATCCTCATATAAAATATTTTTATACTCGAGGCTTTCCTTACTTGGTGAGAGATAAAAAAGAAGTTGTTATGAGTCATGGACTTTGGTCTAATATTCTTGACTTTGATGCAAAAACTCATTTAAAGCATCCAGATCTTCATATGCCTGTTATTAATCCAAATTTACTTGAGTTTATTCCTAAAAATTATTTTTTCCCAATGTGTTCAATGAATCTAGCTTTTAAGACAAAAATTACCCCGGTTATGTATTTTCCACCAATGGGTTATGACAATAAGGGAAATCACTGGGGATATGACCGCTTTGACGATATCTGGGCCGGCATTTTTGCCAAAAAAATCATTGATCATTTAGGATATGCGGTTGTTAACGGCTCTCCATTTGTAGAGCATAGACAAGCCTCAAATATCAATGAAAACTTGAAAAAAGAAGCGAAAGGAATTAAAACCAATGAATTTTTATATCAAAGGATTAGGGAAGTAAAACTAACCGCAAACAATCTTAAAGATAGTTACTTAGAACTGATAAAAAAAATACAATTTCCAAAAGAAGAATACTTCAAGAAATCAAAAGACGCTATGGAGATTTGGCGCTTTCTAGTTACATAAATATTTAATCACATGTTAAATAACAAGATTATCTCTTATATTTATCAAAACATATTTCATGAGGAATACTTAATAGAGCAATTATTGCAATTAAGTATAGGCAATTGCACAAAGATCGATGTAATAAGACAATTTAAAATAAGACAGAACTGGGGAAAAGTAATGAGGCTTATAAAGGAAAATCAATTGGAAAATATCATTTATCAAACCATATATAAAAATCATTTTGAAAAATATATTCCTCAAGATATTCTTAAAAAAATAAATGTTGATAACTTAGTTATGCAATATATTATAAGTTTACAAAAAAAAGAGTTTGAAGGAATAATAATAAATTTTTCTAAAAAAAGAATAGATTTTCTGGTAATGAAAACGTTTCTGCACAAAAAATCTCTGCAGTTAGACGCTATTTCAAAAATACGGAATGACCTTGATTTATTAATACCTATCCATCAATTTAAAAGGGCAGTAAAATTACTTTTTTATCTAGGTTATAAGTATTATCCTGATCATTATGAAAAAAAAGGTAAATCTTCTATAGAAGAGATTGACTTTTATATACCGCAATCTCAAGAAATATTTAAAAAAAACGAAATATCAATTGAGTTACACACAACTATTGTTGACACTTTTGATTATTTTAAAGAAACTTTTAGTTTACATGATAATCAAATAATTACAGAATGTCTTTATAAAGACCATATATATATCAATAAAAAAAATCCCCGTATTAAAGTATTTTCTCCGACATCATTGCTTATAAGTCTTTTTCTCCATTCGTTTATTCAACATAATTTTCAATCGAGTAGTTCTCTATATGAAGCCTTTGTAATATTAAAAAAATATAATAAAGAGATTGATTGGCAAAAAATCGAAAAACAAATGATTGTATGGAAATTAAATCAATATTTTATTATTTATGTAATTTTGTTACATGATTTTTTTTCAGGTCAATATGATAAGAATATTTCTACATACCTACACAACTATCATAAAAAGCTTTCCTTTAAAGACAGAATAATTTATTCTTATTTAAGATATAAGCTATTACATCCTTCCAAATTCTTAGTAGTTGGGGAAAAGGAAAAAGAATGGACTTGGGCAATTATAAGTAACAAGGTATTAGGATTGATTATGTCAAAGATAAGAGACAATCTACGATGATTAGCAGAAGGGTGGGAAAGTGAAGTTGATAAGAACTTTCCTATTACAATTTCAGGGCCTTTTATAGCGAAATTAATTTTTTCTGGAAATAAAGAACCTTCAGGAATTAGTCTCTATGGACGACTATCAAAAAGCGGCAGACCTTGGTGGCAAGATATCAAGAATATATTTTTTGGAATAGGTAACGATGGGAAAAGGTTGTACATTGATGCGAAAAATGGCGAAAAAAAAGAAGCATTCTTTTTATATGACAATGTTTTTGCTAAAAAAATAGAAGGTATATACGTCTTATTTAATGTGACAGGAACATCGTTCCTAGTGACAGATTTATCATATAATAAAATCGTCTTTATTGATCTAAACAAAGCTACAAATAATAAATTTCCTCAAGGCATTTTTCCTGACAAGCAATTTTACATCGGTTATAATATTGCTCCTTTATCAGACTTAGTAGTCTATGACTTTTCGATTCTATAGATTAGATAGTATCTTCTTTGTGTACTATAATAGAAAACATATGACAGCAAAAGACAAAAGGCCTACGTGGGACGAATATTTTATGATGATGGCTGATGTGGCTAAAACGAGAGCCGATTGTACGAGGCGTCAAGTAGGTGCTATAATTGTCCGTGATTTTAGGATTATTTCAACCGGCTATAATGGAACTCCTCATAAAATCAAAAACTGTAGTGAAGGAGGTTGTCTTCGCTGTCAAAAACGGAATAAAGGCGAAATCAAGGGTTACGAATACGAAGAAAGTTGCGTCTGCATCCATGCCGAGCAAAATGCCATTATTCAGGCAGCTTTACATGGTTCTTCTACCCGACTATCAACTCTTTACACAACCGCCAATCCCTGCTCTTCATGCGCAAAAATAATTGCCAATGCGGGAATTGTTAGAGTCGTCTGTAGAGTTGAGCATCATGATTTGGGAGGAATAGAGCTACTGAAGAAGGCGGGAATAACTGTCGAGGTAAAATAATTTCAAATTTCTAATTACTAATTTCTAATCAATTTTTAAATCTTAATTTTTTAAACATTAAAAATTAGAAATTAAATATTGAATAAAAATTAAAAATTTAAAATTGAAAATTAATGATGTATCGTTTGATTTTATTATTCACTTTAATCTTCCTCCCTCTTTCCGTTTTTGCTGCTACTCCTAACAACAAATTCGGTATGTCCCTTGCCCAACCAAACATTGATCAATTTAACGAAGTTAAGAAGCTGGTAAATTCAAACGGTGGTGACTGGGGGTATGTAACTTTAATTATTGAAGAAAAAGACAGGAATAAAGATAAATGGCAGGGGATATTTGATAATTTACGTAAACTTCATCTTATTCCAATAATCCGTTTAGCGACTTCTGCTGAAGGAGAAAATTGGAGACGTCCGGAGCCCTCGGATGCTAAAGGCTGGGTTGATTTTTTGGACTCTTTAAACTGGGTAATTAAAAATCGTTATATTATTTTATTTAACGAACCAAATCATGGGTCGGAATGGGGTGGGGAAGTGGATGCAAAAAGTTACACGAAAGTATCGTTGGAATTTGCTAAAAAATTAAAGGAAAAAAACAAAAACTTTTTTGTTATGTTGGCCGGAATGGACGCATCAGCTCCTTCGTGGATGCCAGGGATGGAAAGCGAAGAAATTTTTCTTCGAGAAATTATACAGGGTCTGACCCTCCCGGAGGGTCAGACCCTAGAGAACATCGACGGGTGGGCATCCCATTCCTATCCCAATCCTGCCTTTGCCGGCAGTCCGTACGCAGCGGGAAGGGGAACCGTCAGGACTTATGAATGGGAGCTGGCGCTCCTAAAGGAGTTGGGAGTAACAAAAGAATTGCCGGTATTTATTACAGAAACCGGCTGGAAAAGAACAGTTCAGAATTCAGAATTTATAATTCAGAATTATTTCCAAATTGCCTTTGATCAGATTTGGGGGCTTGATAGTAAGGTGGTCGCCGTCACACCGTTTGTTTTTGATTATCAAGGTGAGCCGTTTCTTGAATTTTCTTGGAAGAAATTTAATTCACAGGAATATTATCAACAATATTTGACAGTTTTGGGTATGTCAAAGATAAAAGGGGAGGCGGAGCAAGTTGAAAAGGGGTGGATAAATTTTAAATTACCAACAGATTTAGTGGTTCAATCAACTTATCATTTTAAGGTTAAATTAAATAATTTAGGACAGGCGGTGTGGGATAAGAACAATAGCTATAAGTTAAAAGTTAAGAATGAAAAGTTAGAGAGCCCAGAATATTTATTTGACGATCTAAAAGATATTAATCCGTTTGAGGAGAAAGATATTTACTTTACTTTAAAAACAAATGAAGATTTAGGAAATAAAAAAATTAAATTTATTTTGCAAAAAAATAACAAAAATATTTTATTAAGTGATGATTGGGACATAAAAATTTTACCACTCCCCTCATTAAAATTTGAAACGTGGGGTAGGGGAGACAACTATGAAATTCAGATCTTTGATATAGACGACCAGCCGGTATTTAAGAAAAAATCTCTTACTGTTAATAAAAACCTCGGACAGTTAAAAGATATCAAAAATATTGCTTTAGATGAGCTCTACAGGGTCGTTTTATTAAAACCCTACCATTTACCAAGACAGGAATTTATTGTATTTAAAAAAGAGGATAATAAAATAAAATTTAAAACTCTATTACCTTTTGATTTCAACAACGACGGAGCTTTTAACTTCAAAGACCTACTTAGGCTGTTAGGACGTTGAATTTCAAGCACTTATT